>JASBSE010000245.1 GCA_030149115.1 Winogradskyella sp.
TGATGGTGAGTTTCAACAAGCAGATTCTAAAGCGTTAGATATGTATGTTAATATTTTAGAAGCCAATAATATTACAGTCACGGTAAGACGAAGCAGAGGTAAAGATATTGATGCTGCTTGTGGCCAGTTGGCTAATAAAAACAAAGCATAAAAAAAAGCGGCTAATGCCGCTTTTTTTGTGAACTTTTATATTTCTTTTAGTTCTTTACAAACTTGATAGTTCTAGAACTTCCATCTGCAAATACTTTAGCCAAGTATACACCATCGTTTAATGATGCAATATCAATAACCTCTCTAGTGTTAGATAGAGGCTTAGAAATTACATTCTGACCTAAGATTGAGTAGATTTCAATACTAGTCATTTCTAAATTAGAAGACTCTAGAGTTAATGTCTCTAGGCTTTTACTGTAGCTGTGTGTAAATGTATTAGACTCAAACTCGTTAGTAGATAAAGGATCTACTTCCGTAGTAAAGCTATAAACTGGACTAGCAGTTGAAGTTCCACTACAGTTTTGAGCAGTTACAAACCAATAATATGTTGTGTCATATTGCCAAGTATAGTTTACGTCAACATTTGTTTCTAATACATCAATAGTACCTATGTCATCACCAGTAACTGTTTCACCAAGACTTATAGTGTAACTTGTTGCAGGATCACCTCCTGATGGTGGGTTCCACTCAAATGCTACAGCAAGGTTTGCAGGGTCAGTATCGATATCAACACCAGTAGCTGTATCTAAAGGTAATAATTCTGAAGCAATAGGGTTTGGTGCACTTACAGAACATGAAAAAGTTGTAAAACTGAATACGCTTGTTTCAGTAGAACCGAAACAATTTATAGCTTCTAATTTCCAGTAATATGTTGTGTTTTCTGCCCAAGTATAATTTAACAATACATCGGTATCATCTACAGATAAAGAACCAATATCATCTCCTGTAGCTGTAGTTCCTAAAGAAAAAGTATACGAAATAGCTTCGTTACCTGCAGGACTAGGATCTGTCCATTCAAAAGGAATTAAAGTATCAGCACCACTATAAATAATCTCCACACCAGTTGCTAAATTCGCTGGTACTGGGGTAGCAGCGGCAGAAGGTGCAGCTGTAGCTGAACATGTACAAGTTGTACACTCTATAGTTGTAAGTGTGTTTGTGTTTGGACCATTAGTACAAGCAGCATCTGCAGCCCAAAAACAATAAATGTCTGCTGTAGTTGCTACAAATGTAACTGAAGTTAAACCATGGGTAATAACTGTTGTAGCATCACCTTCTGTAACTGTAATATACAGCGAAGGGTTTGCAGCAACTGTATAAGTCTCTCCAACAACTAAACCTGTAAGGATAGAGTACTCATTCTGAGGCCAGTTGTTTGTTGCAATAGTTTGTGCGCCAGGTATTGGTGCTACTGTTACAGTTGAACTAGGCCATTGATAAGATTGTGTCGTACACTGAGCCGAAACATAACTCAAAGTGCAAATAAAAAATAAAAATAAAAGAGTAATTTTTTTCATACGGTATCGTGGATTATGTGTTAAAACTTAACCAAAGATATGTATTTATCTCAGAACTAAAGACTATTTTAAGATAAAATAATAATCCTTACGGCAAGGATTCATAAGTATATGATCTCCATACATTAGTGTTTTGAGAATTGTATTTCCATACAACTTCACCCAATTGTGTAATTTCCCACAATCCATAGTCACCTTCACAAATTAATGTATTACCATTTGGCAACCTTACAGCTCCAGATATTATCCTCGAATACATTGTTGGATCGGTAAACTCCCAAATAATGGCAGGTTCGTTGTTTATGCCTGCTTGTAAGTCAAAATTTTCTGGTATATCTAGTTCGTATACGATTGATTGTTCGGTATTATTATATCTATTAACATAAACTAACATATTGCCTTTTCCTGGAACGTCGTTTTCAATTAAATTAGGGAAATGCACATTGTAAAACTTTCTTTCACCCACATTTTCGTAAGTTTCAGGATTCCCAAATCGGTAGATTAAGTCTCCGCCTTTATTGTAATTACCGCCTGTATGACTGGAAGCTTCTTGTGTTGTTGTGCTATGATCTAATACCCAAATTTCGCTGTAAAAATTGACAGTAACGTAAATAATATCTTTTTCTTCATCATAGTCTAAACCATTGGCATGCATAATATTACCGCCATCAACACTGCTGTTATAGTTAATATTAATAAGTTGAGGATTATTAGATACTACACCATAATTTGGTGCTAATGGATTTGCGTTTTGTACAATATGGTCTAAACTATTCCATTTCCAAACTATTTGGTTTGTGCTTGGGTCAATTTCAATTAGTGTTTCTTGAAAAATATCACCAGGGGATACAACTCCATTATTTTGCGCTGTTTCGTGAGTTACACGTTCCCAGGCTAAAAACAAAACATTACCACTTGGTAACAGTTCTACATCGTGATGAGCTATAAAGTTCTCTGAGGTGTAGGAGTATTGCCAATCTAGGCTTGAGTCGTTGTTTAGTATTTTAATAACTCCACCAAAACCACCGAAATGAATATCCGCTTCAGCACTTTTAAACATACCAATTAGTCTTCCGTCTGGCAAAATTTCTAAATCATTGCCGAGTAAGGTGTCAAAATTCCATTCTTGTAAACGTTCGCCTTCTTTGTTTATAATGTAGGATTTGTTTGAGCCATTTTCCACAACAAGAGCTAAATTTTCATCCATTAAATCTGGTTGATATACTTCTATATTATCTGAGAGTGTTACATCAGAATTCCTAGAGTCATCATCACTACAGCTCAAAACCAATAAAAAGCAAAAAAAGTAAATTCTTAAAGTCATAATCATGAAATTTAGTTCTAAGATATGTTTTTTTCTAGATAAGGATATAAGATTATAAAAAATATCTAGATTTGCTATAAAGTAATTTTTATTTGAAAATCACTGAGCAAATAAAACAACCAATAGCCTATGAGATGGAGCTTTTTGAACAAAAGTTTCGCTTGTCTATGGCTAGTAAAGTGGCTTTACTAAACAGAATTACGCACTACATCGTAAATAGAAAAGGCAAGCAAATGCGTCCTATGTTTGTTTTTCTGGTTGCCAAAATGCTAAATAACGGTGAAGTTAGTGAGCGTACATACAGAGGTGCTTCGGTTATAGAATTAATTCACACGGCAACTTTAGTTCATGATGATGTTGTAGATGATAGCAACAGACGTAGAGGCTTCTTTTCAATCAATGCACTTTGGAAAAATAAAATAGCAGTTTTAATTGGTGATTATTTGCTTTCTAAAGGACTATTACTTTCTATAGATAATAATGATTTTGACTTATTGAAAATTATATCTGTAGCTGTTCGCGAAATGAGTGAAGGCGAATTATTGCAGATTGAAAAAGCCAGACAACTGGATATAACAGAAGATGTTTATTACGATATAATTCGTCAGAAAACAGCAACTTTAATTGCAGCATGCTGTAGTTTGGGAGCAGCATCAGTAAAGCCTAATTCTGATGAAGTAGAAACAATGCGTAGATTTGGCGAACTCATCGGCATGGCATTTCAAATTAAAGATGACCTGTTCGATTATGGTGAAGAAAAAATAGGTAAACCAACAGGCATTGATATAAAAGAACAGAAAATGACTCTTCCCTTAATATATGTTCTTAACAACTGCTCTAAAAAGGAAAAATCATGGTTAATTAATTCGGTTAAAAATCATAACAAGGATAAAACACGAGTTAAGGAAGTTATTGCTTTTGTGAAATCACAAGGAGGATTAGATTATGCTGTTTTAAAAATGAAAAAATTTCAACAAGAAGCTTTAAGCTTACTCAGTAAATATTCAGAATCTCCGTACAAAGCTTCACTAGAGCTTATGGTGAATTACGTAATAGATAGAAAGAAATAATTT
>JASBSE010000247.1 GCA_030149115.1 Winogradskyella sp.
TACCCAAACCTTCACCAACATCGGCATTTATATCTACAGTTTTAAAACTCATATAAGATTAAAAACACTTAGAATTACTTTTAGTCCTAATAAGATAGTGATTACCAAAATAATTAAACCCAAAAAGTTTTGAAATTTTGAGTTTTTATAGGTATCTAAAACAGAGGATTTATTCATAACCCACAATAAAAAACCTGCAATTATAGGCAAAAGCAAACCATTAGCAACTTGCGCGAATTTTACAATTTCTACAGATTTAAAGCCTACCGAAGAAAACACAACACCAAGACCTAAAATAAATATCCAAACTGCCCTAAAACGCTTAGATTTTAAGTCTGTTTGCCATCCTAAACAACCACTTGCCACGTAAGCTGCAGCCAAAGGTGCTGTAATGGCGCTTGTGATTCCTGCTGAAAATAAACCAACCGACAAAAAGTATTTGGCATTAACACCAAATAATGGCTCTAAAGCCAAAGCTAAATCTGCTGCATTACTTACATCTTTTATATTGATTGCTGCTGCTGAAATAATAATACTCATGGAGACAATACCTCCCAAAACCACAGCCAAAACAGTATCTTTTCTAGCCAATTTAATGTCCGATTTCTTGTTCCATTTCGTTTTTGCCAAAGACGCATGCAAAAACAGATTGTAAGGCACTACAGTTGTACCAATAAGTGCTACAATAGTTAATATACCTTTATCCGGGAATTGTGGTACCAGCATATTTTTCAGTATACCAATAACATCCGGCTTTGTAAGAATTGCTGTTGAAAGAAATGCCAAACTCATTAAAATAACGAGACTGACTAAAACTTTTTCAAGTACTTTATAAGTTCCTAAATATAATAACACAAAGGCTAGTAAGCCCAATACCCATGGAATAACAGACAGCTCTATATTAAACACATTAAATGTTGGATGCCCTAAAAGCGTTTCTAAACCCAACGCTCCTCCACTAATGTTTCCTGCTTCGTAAGCTGCATTACCAACAACAATGGCAGATAATACTAAAACAACACTAAAACCTCTTAAAACAGGACTTTTTACCTCTTCTCGGATAACCTGAGATAATCCTTTCTGGGCAATAATCCCTAATCGTGCTGCCATCTCTTGCAAAACTATGGTTGCAAAAACCGACAATACCATTGCCCAAAGCAAGGCATAACCAAAGTTAACACCTGCTAAAGTACAAACGGTTACAGTTCCTGGACCAATAAATGCAGCAGCTACCAAAGGTCCTGGCCCAATATTTTTGAACCATTTTTTCATTAGTTACTTACTGAATTTAGTGCATAAATGGCAAAACTGCCTAACCAATGACCGCCTTCATAACTATCGCCAACAATGCTTGGCAAGGAATAGTTAATATGTTTGTTTGATAAATTTTGAAGATGATTAAACTCTGGCAAATCCTTCGCAATGTAGTTTAGACTCCATGCTCTTGAAAAATTCACACCATCCAAGTGCACCAACTTACCATCTGTTCTATCTGACACTTTACCAACTTCAATATCAAAATCTTCATTATTCAATTCTGGAAGAAAATCATTCACCCAAGACAAAAATTCATCTTTAGCTAAAACACGTTTCATTAAGGCGGCTTCTTCCAAACAAGGTGATAAAAAGTCAAAACCACTTGGCTCCCATTCTATCGGACAATCTTGATCGTCTAAGTAAAATTCCTTTGCTCTATTTTCAATCAAAGTTTGTAGCTGCGTATTCTCAGTAGCCAAAGCATAGTCATAGGCAAAACTCAACCCAAAAGCAGTATTAGGATGCTCTCCTACTCTAATTGGATAATTTAGTTTTGGTAAAAATTCTAAATAACGCTCAACGATTAAATCGGTTAAAGGCTGAAGGTTTTCTTCTAAAACCTTAGCTTCAGGGTGATTCCAAGTGTGTAGTTCTTCTGCTAACTTTAGCAACCAAGCCCAACCATAAGTACGCTCGTAGGACGTGTTGTATTTTCCTTTGAAATATAAGACCTCTTGCGCTATGTTTTCTTTTGAAATATTAGCCAATAATTTTTGAATGACTTCATCACGATTATTCAACTCCGGAAATTCTTTCAACAGCTTTACCAAACTCCAATGCCCATGCACAGCAGAATGCCAGTCGAAGCAACCATAAAATGCTGGATGCAATTCTTGCGGAGATTTTAAATCGTCATCACTTCCCAAGGTCTGTCCTAGCTTGTTTGGGTATTCTGTATTAATACAATGAACAGGCAATGCTGACAACCTATTGGCTTGCTCTAGATTGAGTTTCGGAACTTCAACAATTTCAACTTTTGTTTCAACATTAAGATCTTTCTTTACGTTTTCAGAATTCTGACAAGCTACGAATAGGACAAGTATAATTAGAAGTCGATAAAATTTCATGTATTAATATTTTATGTTTTTAATAAAAAAACTGTGCACCTAGTAAAAATACATTAAAAAGTAGTTTTACATAACTTTTGGCTTATTACTCTTGATATACTCGCAATACTGTTTATCTTTAAAGTTGAATTTCACATTACATTTTCAAAAAAAAGCTACAAGAAAAACATGACTCCTGAAACCAAAAAGAAATGGATTAACACACTAAAATTCTTTGCAGCCTATTTGGTTGCTGCGTGGACCTTTCTTCAGTTTGTTGATTGGATTTTAAACCGTTACAACATCTCGCCTTATTGGGTTGATATTTTACTTTGGTTTTTTATTGGCATAAGCCCCTCACTTCTTATATACTTTTTTCATCAAGAACGTTTTAGTAAACGAATCATAAAACTCAGAGAGAAAATAATTATTCCGCTTAATTTTATACTGCTGTTTTTAGGACTTTATTTTGGTTTTGGAAATAGTGATTTAGGAGCAACCACCAAAGAAGTAAATTTTACGGACGAATCTGGTAAAACCCAAACCAAAACAATTACAAAAGAAGAGTTTAGAATTGGAGTTCCTATCTATGGTTTTGAAAATTTAAGTAACGATGAATCTTTAGACTGGATGCGTTATGGTATAGGTAGACTTTTAAAAGAAGACTTAAATCAAAACAAAAGTTTAAGTCCTGATTTTTCATTTTACACAGATACTTCAACAAAAATCGAAGATGCTTCAATTTTTAATGATTTTTATATCGACGGCAGCTTCAACAAAGAAGGTGATAATTATAACATTACTGTTTATAAACGAAAATCTACCAACGGAAAATCCTTAAAAGAAAAAAAGTTCAACGGAAAAAACTTTTTACAACTAATTGACGAAATGTCTGTATTTGTAGTAGAAAACTCTGGTTTTGTAGAAAGTAAAAGCTTGCGTTACTTAGACTATCCTATTAATGAGTTTATGAGTAATTCTCTAGAAGCTGTTAGAGAATATATTGAGGGTAACTACACCAAAGCCGTAGCTATAGATAACGAATTTGCTCTAGCTTATTTAGAATATGCTAAACGCTCACTTCATGTAAGTCGCGGAAGACTAGAGGTTCAGGACCTAGCTGACAAAGCTTTTAAATATCGGAATAGACTACCAATACAAAAACAACTGGAAGTATACATTCAAAGAAATTTAGCTTACGAGAATTTTGATGAAGCTATAGAGCAGGTAAATCTGCAACTAGAAGTTGATCCTCTTAATGAATTTTACAACCATGTGCTTTTTAGTATTTACGGAGAAACAAAACAAACCGATAAGTTTTATGAATCCTCTGAACGGTTATTTAATATCAATCAAAGTCCGGATACAGGTATAAACCTTGCTATGGCGGCTTTGGTAAATGGCAATGACGATATGCTTATAGAAGAAATTAAAAAATATGAGTTTTTAAGCCCTAACCTTAAGATATTTAGACTTCAACCAACATTATTTAAAGAAAATCTACAAAAATCTGAAAAACTTTTAGAGGATATAAAATTGCATTTTCCCTATACTAAATATAGAGCAAAAATCTATGATTCTGCTATTGCTTACTTAAGAAAAGAAGGTTATGACGTATCTAAGCTCAAAAAATTTGAAGGCACATATCGCTCAAGTTTTAACGAACAAGAACAAACCTATTGGATAGACAACAACAGACTTATTCAGTATATAAAAAATCAGACCATGCATGCGCTTATACCTGCAGGCGAGTATACTGCTGTATCTGGTTTTTTGAACGACAAGACTTTTCAACATAATCTTATACTCACTGAATCTGGAAAACCTATTGGTATCAATTTTATTCAATATAATTACAACAACTCAAATTCATTTTGGTATTGGAAAGAAGATGAATCCATACAAAATGCGCATAACGCTTTTGATGAAGGCAACTTTGAAAACGCATTAAAACTATACGAAATAGCACTTACAAAAAACCCAAAACATGGGTATTTACCAAATATTGTAGCCTATTTAAAATACATTAAAGATAATGACGAAGCCCTAATTTTAAAGCAAAACGAAGGTTTCTCTGGAGACTATGGACCGAGAAGATTTTGGGTAGAAGACGGTAGGTTTTATTATAAGCGCAAAGACAATCAAACAGATTTAGCCAAAGTAGAATTACTACCAATTTCTGAAAATCGGTACATGGATTTAACCCGTTTAGGTACTATTATGGCTTTTGAAAAAGATGCATCTGGCAAAATGGCTTCTAAAAGTTATAGCTTCATTGTAGAAGAAGAACTTGCTTTTGAATGGAGGGACAGCGATAGCAACGAAAATGTTACCAATTACTTTCTAAAAGATGAATGAAAAATTTATCTTGATTAGAGTTTTAATCGCACTCCAAATAAAATTCTTAGCTGTGTATTTTTAAAATTTTGAGCATTATTATCTATAGGCTTTTGAAAGTAGTTATAGCTTGGCTCTACAAACAGAATGGTCTTTTCAGTAAGATTATAGGAAAAATTGGTGTTTAGTGTTGCGCCAAAAACAGTGTTATTAACCTCTTTACTTTCACCTATTTCTTCACCATTTAAATAAGCCATGTTGTTTGAAATGAAGTTTACATTACCTCCAAGACCTATCAAAATATCATATTTTTCCTTTGCTAGTAATTTATAAAACACCTCTAAAGGCACCTGAATATAATCAAGCTGTTGTTCTAGGGTTCCATTTTCACCATATTGATTGAATGAAGTAGAGTCATTAGCCAACTCTGGCGACGCAAAGAATACAATGGATTCATCAGTTACTATGGATTGCCCTTCACCAGAAGAAAGTGATCCATCTGAGGTAGCATAAGCAATATTATTAACCTGCTGACCTAAACTATTTTTACCTATTCCTGTTTTAACTAAGAGCTTATCTGAAATGGCATAACCAACTTTAAAGCTGTATACAAAATCATTTTGCGCACTTGTATTTACTGCTGTTCCCTGAAAAGAAGCATTTGATGCAGTACTAGATAAACCACCTAAAACCTCAACAGACCATTTAGAACGCTCTAACAAATCGGTTTTTACAGAGTCCTTTTCTATACTATTCTCAGCTACCAATTCTTTATACAGATCTAGTTTTGTGTCTGCTTTTTCTTGCGCTACCGAATCTACACTAGCAATTACAGTCTCTTTGGTATCATCTATTAAGTTTTTGTTCTTTTTCTTCAAATCAGGAATTAGACTATTATCTCCAACGTTTTCATTTTTAACTTTATTTTGAAAATCATTATCCTTTGTACTAACTACTTCATGCCTATTACTTAAACGTTCATTAGCAGATTGACGCTTATATTTCTTTTTATTAGAATCTTCAATAGCATTTGAAAAATTAGTATTTACCAAAGACCTTTTATTTATAGCATTCTGTGATGCTTCATTTGTGTTTATCTCCCTATTTTCAGTAGAGTCTTTACTTGTTTTTGTTTCAACAATTGTATTATTTCTATTAGTAGACTCTAATGTGTTGTTAGTAGCATCTTCTTTCAGTTGGTTTTTCTCAACATCAGAAACTTTATTTACCGATTCATGCATTGGCATATCGATCTTAGAGACAGGTTTGAACAACAAAAAACCAAATAGCAATACTAAAATTGCAGCGGCTGAACCCCAAAACCAAAAGGCTAGTCTTCGCTTCTTTTTAGGGTGCAACCTAGCTTCTATATTATCCCACAACTCTTTTGGAGGTTCTTTAGTAAAGGATTTTAAATCGCTATATATATCTTCAATATTATCCTTCTTCATGATACTTTTTTGCTCGTTTCATCATTAATTTTTGATCTTAAAAGACGTTTTGCTCTACTTAACAAGGATTTTGATGTTCCCTCTGCTATATTCAATTTTTCTGCTATTTTTTTATGACTGTAATCTTCAAAAACAAAAAGATTAAAAATCATTCTATAATTATCTGGTAACTGCTGTATATGATCTAATAATTCGTTTTGCGATATAGAATTGCTATAATTCTCAACATTACTAACATTGGTGTCTTCAATTTGAACTTCATTGTTTACAGCAATGTGTAATTGACGTTGTTTTTTACGTAACACTTCTAGGGCTTCATTAACAAAAATGCGCTTTGCCCAACCTTCAAAACTTCCCTTAAACTTGTACTGATGTATTTTTTGAAAAAGCGTTATAAACGCATCTTGAAAAACATCATCCGCTTCAGTTTTGTTCTTCATATATTTTAGACAAATACCATACAATACAGGAGAAAGCAGCATGTATAATTCGTGCTGCCCTTCCCTATCTTTCTCAATACACTTTTGTATGAGTATTCGAAGTTTATTATCCAAGTTTGTAGTAATATAGATGTTTACGTATATATAATAAATTTATTAATATTTACTATTAAACAATGAACAACCTTTTAATATTAAAGGTGTTGCAAAAAACACAAATATTTAAAACTGAACAGTTCCTATAAGCTCTAAACCGAAATTGTCTGTGTAATTAAATTGATGAATAATATTTTCACCAACCGAAATAAGATGCGATGAAAGAGGAATAACATCTTTAGAATTGACATTATATGTGTTTTCTAAAATTAAACTACTCGGATTTTCGGCATTAAAGACATTAATACCATTGTCATTACATACATAGAGCCTATTATCTTTAACTCCTAGTCCATAAGGGCTTGATAAGAAGTAAGTAGAATACTCTATTGGAGATGAAATATCCGAAACATCTATAACATTTACCTGATCTTCTATTGCTCCACAACTATTCCCACCTCTAACAGTGATATAAGCTGTATGGTCTTCAACAACTACAGGATCGCAACCTGTCGCATGCAAAAATGAAGATGTGTAAGTTGGGTTAAACTCATCCTGAAGTCCAACAATGTGCATACCGTTTGTAGCACCAATGAACATGTAATCTTTTCTAATAAATGTAGTTTCTAACTCACCACCAAACCAAGCTTCCATCCAAGTTTCAGAAACTTGTGTTATTGTATTGTAATCAGTAATATCAAACGTTAACAATGAATAATCACTTATTGTGTATAATGCATTATTGTAAATTTGGAATTTAGCATAAGAACC
>JASBSE010000250.1 GCA_030149115.1 Winogradskyella sp.
AGGTCACTTCTAAATGAAGGTAAGACTGGCAAGTATCTTAAATATGCTGTAGGTGAGATTGTATTAGTTGTTATTGGTATTCTCATAGCGCTCCAAATTAATAATTGGAACGAAAACAGAAAATTAGAAAATAGTAAGGAAAAACTAATGTTGGCACTAAAAAAGGAATTATTAATCAATCAGGAGACTTTAGAACACTATACTTTAGGATTATATGATAGTAACAGTAAGTTTAATAAAGTACTTAGTTTTTCTGCAGGCCAAATTACTTTACCCATAGATAGCTTAAGGCAATATTTATCTGAGGCCATGTATCCAACAACTTTATCGTTTTTGAGTACGGTACAAGAGGAGGCAGTTTCTACTGGTAAATTTGAACTTTTAAGTGATGCCTTAAAACAACAACTATCTCTCTTAAAGGACTATACCAAATCAAGAACCTCAATATATGAGGAAAGAAGTAAAAATTACTACAATAGTGATCTTAAACTTGAAAAACTAAAGATTAAATTGGGGATGAATCCTAATGTGCCAGAATCTATTTCATCACATCCGCCTATTCCTATACATCCAGAATTCTTGCTAAATGAATCTGAATTATTAGAAGTAATTAAGGATCCTGAGACCTATATAGCTCTAGGGAATATTTATAAAAATTATATGAATGATGAAATCTGGATAAAATTTGGTCTACTTAAGTTAACCAAGCAATCCATAGCTCTAATCGATAAAGAATTAAGTGAATTATGATTAAATTCTTTAGACATATTAGGAGGTCACTTCTAAATGAGGGTAAAACTTCAAAATACTTAAAGAGTCTTTAAAAGAGATAATATTTCTAACAGAACTAAAAAACGATTAGACTTAAATTTCAAGGATTTATTGATTTACTATGATTAATGTGTTTGTGTAGTATCTTGATAGTGTTCAGTTTAAGTGTTTTGTTCTATTTAATATTGCGTACGTTTTCTATAATTTATAAATTGTGGCTAATTAGCTTAATTAAAAGGGATTTCATCATTCATAATTGATGTTATATCTATTGCCAAAACTATATTATGAAAAAAATACTAACCATCATTTTTATTTGTTGCTTCTATCTGTCTTTCGCACAAAATTTTTACGAAATAAAATGGCAGGGTACTGACGGGATAAAATATATTGCGCTAGTTGAGTTTTTTGAAAAGGAAAATATAAATGTAAGAGTAAATTATACAACAAAAGATGGTGCTTATAAAGTGGCTAAATATAAGTGTATAGGCAAGTATAATTATAATAACGATGGGTCTAAGTTCTTTATGTTCGATGGCCAAAATGCAGAAATAGTATATTCTTCTAAAGAATCGAGCCTTGGCTATTCTGCAGATAATTTTGTTTTTAAGGGGGTTAATATTAACAATCAGTACGATAAACTTTATACCTATGACGACGCGGATTTGGCAGACGGTAATTTAGATAATATTAAAGAAGCAACGTTTAAAAAACTAGATCCTTCAAAAGATTTTACAAAATCATACATTAATAGCTTTTTCTGGACGAGCGAGCCAGAATATATAAAATACACTAAGCTAATTTCAACAAACCAAACTACGTCCTCAAGCACAACAAGCTCTAGTAGTTCTGGCGAAACTTTTTACAGATTAAAATTTAAAAATAAATGTATTAAGCCAATAAAGGTTGCTATACGTTATTTAGATTTTAAAGACAAATGGGGTTCCAAAGGTTGGTGGACAATAGAGCCGGGAAAAACCGTTTACGTAGAAAACTCTCCAAACAGCATTTTTTATTATTATGCTAAAACATTAGATGGGTCTCTAGTGTGGAGCGATAACGATAACCTAAGAGATTTTAATGGAAAAAAATACGGATTTAGAAAGCTTCAAAAGTCTAATTCAACTTATGGTTCTTGGGTTACCGATATTACATGTACTAATTTGGTAAATGAACAAAACACAAGTACAACAACTACATCAACAACATCTAGCTACGCTAATCAATACACAGGAGAGGTAAAATTACATCTTATAATTGCAGCAGACAGCAATGATCCACAAATTGGTGCTAGTGTGCGTCAAGATTTAGATGATGTATCTAACCTTTTCCAAAAAGCAGCTCGCGAAGTTGGTATTAAGTATGAAATAAGTAAGCTCTACGACACTAGTTTTGATAAAGCTAGCATTATAGCAAAGATAAATAGCTTAAATATTAAGAACAACGATGTTGTAATATTCTATTACTCTGGGCATGGCTATAACGACACATCAGGATATAGTCGTTTTCCTAGCATGAGTTTAGATGGTAAAGATTATGGCTTAGAATCTATGCATAACTTTATAAAAGGAAAAAAAGCACGTTTAACCATCACTCTTGGAGATTTATGTAACTCAATACCACGTACTAGAAGTGGTACTAAAAGTGACGAAGAAATCCCATTTAAATCTGGTTTTTTGTTTGATGAGGATAAACTAGAGCGCTTATTTATAGATTCTAGAGGTTCTCTAATCTCTACGTCATCAAGTAAAGGAGAATGGTCTTTTTGTATGCGAAAATCAAATGGTACCATGGGTAATGGACATTTTACAAATGCCTTTATCAACTCATTTGCCAAAGAAGCAAGTAAAATAAATGATAACATTGGGTCTTGGGACCAACTCTTTAACAGAGCATACACTGATGCAAAAAACAATACTAGATATCAACTTAATCAAAACGGAAAATATGGTCAGTCGGGCTTTAAAAGCAGCGATATAAAATATAATTAAACAACATGAAAGGAATTACGTTTTTAATAGTATCAATAGTTTTAATTTCTTGTAGAGAGATGAAAGATGCAACAGTTTTAAAAGAAGCAAAAAATATATCTCTTTGCTATTTAAGCGAAGAGGAATACGATAAAGATTCACAACTAGAAACAAATGAGTATTTTGAACAAAGACAAGTGTTGAAAAAAATAGATTTAAATGAGCAGCAACGTGAATTATTTCTAAACGAATTTTTAAATCAAGAAAATTATGAAGCACTTACAAGAAGATGTGAGTTTCAGCCTGTTTATGCGCTTGTAGTAGATCAAAAATTATATGCCTTGTTTGATACAGAATATTGTCCAACCATCCAATATGTCAATAATAAGGAAGACGATCAGTTTTTGGGTGTAACCACAGAAAATACCTTGGACCGAGTATTAAGAAAATTAATGAAATAACCTTAAGAGTTTATGACATTATAAGGCTTAAATTCCACAAAAAATAGAATATTAAAAACGTCAAAATCTCGCTTCTGAGATGTTTTGTGTTTTTTTGTAAAATCAACATTAATAAAAATATCTAAAATCCATTTTAAGGTGCTTTTTAGCTGTTTTAAGAGGTTTTCTGGTTTTTAACAATTGTTGATAATTATTGCTTCTAGTCGATAAAATGCTATGTTTAGGCTTTAATTTTTTGTATCTTTGAGAGTACTCAAGAGAGACGCAATAAGCGTCTTTTTTGCTATAAAATTAGAACTAAATCTTATTGAAAATAAAATGAGCGAAGAAAACAAAAAACAGTATGGCGCAGATAGTATTCAGGCCCTAGAGGGAATGGAGCATGTGCGTATGCGTCCGTCAATGTATATTGGTGATGTTGGTGTAAGAGGTTTGCACCATTTGGTATATGAGGTTGTAGATAACTCAATTGA
>JASBSE010000258.1 GCA_030149115.1 Winogradskyella sp.
TACGCGTTTGTCAATGCTGCTAATTCCCATACCTTTATTGGTTTTGGTAACTTGATTAGGGTTAAACCCTTTACCATTATCTTCTACCATGATATTTATAGTATCGTCATGATTGGTTAAATGGATGGTAACTTCTGTGGCTTCAGCATGTTTTATAACGTTGGTAATGAGCTCTTGGATAATTCTGAACAATGTTAATTCTAAACTATTTTCTAATCGATTATCTAGACCGTGATCAATAACGTCTATCTGTATTTTGTTAGAAGCTGATATTTTTTCAGCCATGTTTTCTACCGCTTTAAGTAAGCCTTGCTTAGCAATAACGCCAGAGTTTTTAGCATGGGCAACAGTGCGTACTTTTTGATAAGCTTCTTCTATGAGCGTGTTTGTTTTTTCAAAAAGTTCAGGTGAGTCTTTATCCTTAAGAGCATTAAAATGTAGTTTAACTGTCGCCATGAGACCGCCTAAATCATCGTGTAGGTCATTAGCAATGCGTTGGCGTTCTTTCTCTTGACCTTCTATCATGGCGTCAATAGCGGTTAATTCTTGCTCTTTTAAAACAGTTGCTAATTTTTGAGATTCTATTTCTTTTTCTTGTTCAGCAAGTTTTTGTTTGCGTTTGGTGTTCTTTTGAATAAGTAAAAATGTAACACTTCCAAACAACAATACTCCTAAAGATCCGAATAGTAAATTGCGATTTTGAATACGTTTAGCTTCACTTTCAAGGTTATCTGCTCTAAGCTTTTCATTATCATATTTTTCTTCAATATTAGCAATAGTTGAATTTTGTTCTTTTAGATTGATAATGTCTTTTATAGAATCATATTTATACAAATAATCGTAAGCATTGTACCAGTCTTCCATGTAGTAATATGTGGCATCCATATTAGAATAAAGTATTTTTTTACTTTTTCTGTTGAGTTTTGGTAATTCGAGTTTTTCAGCTTTTCCGTAATATTCAAGAGCTCTTTTATAATCTTTTTTTCTTCTGTATGCGTTTCCTAGATTATTGAAAATATAAAATTCCGTGTTCAAGTTTTTCGAAACTATTGTATCGCTATAATATATATTGAGTGCATTGTGATAGTAAAAAATTGCAGAATCTTGATTTTGAAACTTTCTAGAAAATGTTGACCCTATATTTATTGAGATATTGGTTTGCATTTCTGTACTATCTAGTTCTTCTGCAAGTTGTAAGGCTTTCAAAAAGTAAAATTTTGCAGAATCGCCTTTGCTGCTTTTTAGTTTTTCAACTCCATAATTAGTATAGTATGATGCTAACCACTTTTTTGATTTTGAGGTTAAAGCATATTTATAAATGGCATTTAAGTAGTTGTCTTTATTAGTGTCAAGATTATTTTGGCTGTCAATTAATAGATAAATCTCTAAATTGATTTTAGCAATACTTTCTAGGTCTTGTTCTTCTTCAAAAATTTTCAAGGCCTTTTTATAGTAGCTAAGAGCTTTATCTTCATGGTTAAGATTCTCATAGGATTTTCCAATTATAAAATGAAGTTTTGCAAGCTCTATATTGCCATTACAAACAATCTCATTTTCATCTATTTTAGAGACAAGATCATAAGCCTCAATTTTAAATAAAGAATCAACTTGTTTAAAAGAAATAGATGTGTTTTCTTGACCATAGGAAAAACTGGATAAGAAAATTAATAATAGAACTATTTGTACCTTAAAACTATCCACCAGTTATTATATCACCTTCTTGTTCGCGAGGTTTAGTTATAGGGGCAATTTGATCCTTTTCATAAAGCTTTCCTGTTATTAGATTACATTCCATATGACTATAATCTAACTCTTGCTTCGCGCAATTTTTGAATGTGGTTTTTTCTCCCTCATCAATAATATCCTCATTAATTACAAAAACTTTTAATTGTTTATCTTTTAAGTGTTGATTTGATAATCCATCAATTTCTGATATTTTTAAATCGGATACTAGTTTATGGGTTACTGTATCATTTGTATCTAGAGTTCCTCCATTAGAAATATGAATAACGATTGCATTAAGATTTCTTTTCTGATTATAATCTGAAACATTAAAAACATTTTTGATTCTCATGTCACTATCAGAATTCGGAATAACAACATGTATTTTATCATCATCAATTTTAAAATAGTTTTCATTATCGTTCAATACATGTTTTATGGGATAATTGTCACCTTCTTCAATAGGTTTGTTTTCTTGATATGTAGGAACATATGTTAATATATTGACGCCTTCTTCTTTTGCTTGATTAGTAGATTCCTCAGGGCGCATAGAATTTTCTGAGTTTTTTTCTTCTTTTGGATTATCCTTACAATAGAACAGCGTAAGAGAGGTTAATAGAAATAATGTAAACGAAATCTTCCTCATTTTCTTTGGTTTTAATGGTTAATAGCTCAAAGATGCAAAGTAGGAGTACACCAAAACATACCTAGTACTGGGTATATTTCTGTTTATAAGTTAAAAAATAATTGCGAATTAATAAGAAAATTAGGTCAAACTGCCTAAAAAAGAAGCTACATCAAAAGAAACTTCACAAAGGCAATCATACCAATGAAGCCAATAAATGCGATAAGAATCCAAACAGTTCCTTTGTAATAGGCTTTATGAATTTTTAAATCTTTGCGATATTGGTAAGCTACAGCTATAACAAAAGCTATGAAAAATAATATCCCGAAAATCCATTGACCAGTTGTAAACATTAGTGTATTTTTATGCAAAAATAATTAAAATTAGAGCAAAATCATCACAAATTGATATTGACTAATTTTATATACGTAAAAATAGCAACCTTAGTTTTTTAGATAATATGCAAGATAAAATCGATGCTGTAAAAGCATTTCACACAGCTTTTAAAATAGGACACAGAGAAACACCAAAGGCCGATTTAGGAATAGAAAAAAATATGCTGCGTTACAAGTTAATGCGCGAAGAAAACGAAGAATATCTAGAAGCTGCTAACGATAATGATTTAGTTGAAGTTGCTGATGCACTAGGAGATATGCTTTACATACTTTGTGGTACAATTATAGAGCATGGATTACAATATAAAATAGAAGAAGTTTTTGAAGAAATTCAAAGAAGTAATATGAGTAAATTAGGAGAGGATGGTGAGCCAATTTATCGTGAAGATGGTAAAGTGTTGAAAGGACCAAATTACTTTAAACCAAACATTAAAGAGATTTTAGAATCATAAAAAAAAAAAGCAGCCAACTGGCTGCTTTTTTTATTTTACTTCGTGTCTCCAACCATGTTTATCTTCTGATAAATTATGTTGAATATGCGTGAGTGTCTTTTTAAATAAAGAAGCATATGAGTCTTCTAACTGAGGAATTTCAAAAACATCGTCTGCGTGCTCAAATGCAGAAACAGAACTGATAACCGCAGCAGTACCAGCACCAAAGATTTCTTTTAAGCTTCCGTTTGCGGCTGCTTCTTTAATTTCTTTGACACTTACAGGCCTAACTTCACAATCAATTCCTAAATCTTCAGCAAGCTGTACAACACTTTTACGTGTTACACCATCTAAAATTCTATCGCTAGTAGGTGCTGTAATAAGCTTATCTCCAATTCTGAAAAATATGTTCATAGTACCAGCTTCTTCTAAGTATTTGTGAGTAGAAGCATCTGTCCAGATAATTTGATCAAAACCTTTTTTCTGAGCCAATCCTGTTGGGTAAAATTGTGCAGCATAGTTTCCAGCAGCTTTGGCAAAACCAACACCACCATCTGCAGAGCGACTAAATTTTTCAGCAAACAATACACGTACAGGCTTGTTGTAATATGCTTTTGCAGGTGAGCATATAATCATAAATCTATAAGTTGCTGCTGGTGATGCTGAAATAGCTGGCTCAGTAGCAATAACAAAAGGGCGAATGTATAATGAGTTTCCTAGTCCTGGTTTTATCCAGTCACTTTCCATTTTTAATAAAGTTTCTAAACCATTAAAGAAATAATTTTCTGGAAATTCAGGTATCGCAAGTCTCGATGCAGATTTATTTATTCTATCAAAATTTTGTTTAGGTCTAAACAAAAAGATTTTACCATCATTATCTTTATAGGCTTTCATGCCTTCAAAAACAGCTTGTCCGTAATGAAAAACACGAGCAGAAGGTTCAATCGTCATTGGTTGATAAGGCATTATTTTGGGAGTCTGCCATTTACCATCTTCAAAATCACATACAAACATATGGTCTGTAAATACACGACCAAAAATTAAATTGTCAAAATCAACAGTATTAATTTTTGAATTTTCCGACTTTACTACAACGATTTCGTTAGGGTTAGTTTCTACCATTAATGAGGTGTTTTAAATTTGTGCAAAAATACAAAATCAATGTGGTTAATAAAAGGTAATATTATCTTAAAATTCGTAGTTTTGTAGTTCTAATATAATCAATACCAAATAAATTAATAATGAAAAAAATAGTTTTATTTATTGCAATGGGCTTAGCCTTAGTCTCTTGTAAAAACGAAAAAGAAGTTACAGAAGAGAAGGTGCAAGAGGTTAAAGATGAGATTGCTTATGCATCTTTCGGAATGGAAATTAATGATGCAGATGCATTAGCTCCTAATCTTATGGTTGAGCATTATGAGGGATTAAAAGTAGGCGATACTATCAATGCAAAAATGACTGGAAAAATTAATGAAGTATGCTCTAAAAAAGGTTGTTGGATGACTTTAGATATGGGTAACGATAAGGAAGTTATGGTGCGTTTTAAAGATTACGGTTTCTTTATGCCTTTAAATGCAGAGGGTGAAGTAGTTGTAAATGGTAAAGCCTATGTAGAAGAAACTTCTGTAGATGAATTAAGACATTACGCAGAGGATGCAGGGAAATCAAAAGAAGAAATTGCTGCAATCACAGAGCCTAAATTTGAATACAAGTTCTTAGCTGATGGTGTTCTACTTAAACAATAAAGTTTTCGCTTTTGCAGTAATGTTGCTTTTATGTTTCAGTTGTAAAAATGAAACTGAACACAAACCTGTTGAAGAAGAAAAAAAACAAGAGCTTATAATGTATCAACCTTCTGAGATGGCAAGTCTTATGAATGGCATGTATGCATACAATTTGCAGATACGTCAGCAGATAATAGATGGTGAAACACCTGTATCAATGCCGTTAGATCTTATGAAATTGCATTCTGCGGATATGAGCAATGGTCATGCCAGAACAGCTGTTTGGAATAGCAAGATAGATGGCTTTATAGAAGCTCAGCAAACAATTGTAGATACCTTGTCTAATATTGAATTAAAACAGCGTTACAATGCCGCTATCAGCAATTGTTTAGCGTGCCATAAAACAGAGTGTACAGGGCCAATTCCTAAGATTAAAAAACTTTTAATTCAGTAGTTGAAGCGAAAAATAATCACCACATCAGATGGTTCTAAAACCATTCAGATTGAAGATTGGAATGAACAATACCATTCCATTCATGGTGCTATACAAGAAGCAAATCATGTGTTTATAAAACATGGTTTGCTTTTTTATTTTCAAACCTGTCATCGCGAACTTGTTCCAAGGTCTCAACCAATCAGCATTCTTGAGATAGGCTTTGGTACAGGGCTTAATGCCTTTCTTACCTTTTTAAAGGCTGAAGAACTTCTGCAGCCTATTAATTACGTCGGAGTGGAAGCATATCCTGTAAATGTTGAAGAAATTCAACAACTGAACTATGTTGAATTAATTTCTGAGAAGCACAAGGCTGAATTTGAGAAAATGCACAGCGTTCCTTGGGAAGAACAGTACAGTATTAGCCCAACCTTTACACTCGAAAAACAAGAAAAATTCTTTAAAGACATAACTGACGAAAATAGATTTAATATCATTTATTTTGATGCTTTTGGTGCACGTGTACAGCCAGAACTATGGACAGAAGATATATTCTCTATAATGTACAAAGCCCTAAAAGATAAAGGTGTTTTAGTTACCTATTCTGCAAAGGGTAGTGTAAGGCGAGCAATGCAAGCTGTTGGCTTTACAGTTGAGCGTCTTCCTGGTCCACCTGGTAAGAGGGAAATGTTACGAGCACGCAAAATGCGCTCGAAATATTCAGCGAACGTAGAGCGCTAAATACTTTATGTGAATGCGCTCGTAACATTCAGCGAACGTATTGAATTAAATGGGACTTTACATCACTTCGAGTGATGCCGAAGCATGAGGAATTGTAACGAGAAGCTTTTTGAGTTGAGACGGTTCTCGATACTAATTTATCTGCGTTCATAACTAAAATTCACCCGAACTAAGATAGAAGACACTAAACGTTAAATCCAAATTAAAGTCGCATTGATGGCTTACTTCATATCGTACCTTTGTTGTAAGAAAAAGAAAAAGCAATGACGGTTTTAATTACAGGAGCAACAGGATTAATTGGGCAAGAGATCGTAAAGCAATGTCATGCACAAGAGATTACTGTCCATTATTTAACAACATCAAAATCTAAATTAAGTACAGAAGCCAATTATAAAGGGTTTTATTGGAATCCTAATAGTAATGAGATAGACCACAATTGTTTCAATGGAGTGTCTGCCATTATCAATTTGGTAGGCGCAAGTATCTCAAAACGTTGGACAGATAGCTACAAAAAAGAAATCATAGATAGCCGAACCAAAACAGCAAAGTTATTACAAGATACAATCATAAAGCACAATTATAAGATCGACTTTGTGGTGTCTGCAAGTGCTATAGGAGTGTATTCTACGAGTTTAACTAACTATTACGAAGAAGATACAAAGCAAGTGTCTGATACGTTTTTAGGTACAGTAGTAGAGCAGTGGGAAAAAGTTGTAGATGGTTTTAAAACGTTAGGTTCTAAAGTAGCTAAAGTACGCATAGGTTTGGTTTTGGCTAAAGATGGTGGTGTTTTACCTGAAATTGTAAAACCGATTAAGTATGGTGTAGGTGCTGCTTTTGGAGATGGCAAACAATGGCAAAGTTGGATACATGTACAAGATTTGGCTGGCATTTTTATGTATGTGTTGCAATACCAGTTAGAAGGCATTTATAATGGTGTGGCACCCAATGCAGTTACCAATAAAGAGTTAACTAAAGTGGCAGCTAGTGTTTTAAAAAGACCATTGATTTTGCCAAATATCCCAAGATTTGCAATGCGATTAGTGCTTGGGGAAATGCATATTCTTCTATTTGAAAGCCAACGTGTCAGCTCACAAAAAATTGAAGATAAAGGCTTTGATTTTAAATACGCAAATTTACGACCTGCTTTAGAGGATTTGTTGGTGTAGAAGTACGGTGAGTTTTAAAAGAAATTATTTTTTAAGTGCTTTAATAATTCTTTCTTCATTAATGACTATGTCTCTAAAAAGGACATAAGGAAATTCTTCATATTTAGATGTTTTAAATGCTTCATAAATATTTGAGAGAGTTGAAGCTGTAATTAATGAAAGATTCATTTCAGTGTCCATTTCACAATCTGTAACAAAGTCATCACTAAATTCTGGGGCAACCAATAAAATTTTTACAATTCTCAAGTCGTTTTTTAAGGCTAAATTTTGATAAGATTTTAATTGTCTTGATACAGAACTGAATTTATTATATCCTCGTTCTTTACTCGTTTTACATTCAACAATTATAATTTCTTCATTTCCAAGATTTAAAAGGATATCCATCATGTCCTTTTTTGTATTCAAGTTGTTTTTGAATGTGTCGTCAACATTAAAGCCTAAATCTTTAAAAATTGTTTTTGTCAGATCTTCGAATTTTTGTCCTAATTCACTTTCTTTTACGGTAATTCCATTCTCCTTTAATGTGTTGAGATCTCTATATGCCACATTTTCATAATTTTCTAAATATAGATTTTCAACATCTTTATAGTGTTCAAGAATATTTAAAATGTCATCACCTCGTTGTTTTATTCCATAATCTTTAATGAATTTTGTTAAATCTGATTTAACTATTAAATCAAGGATATCTCTAGGTTTAATATTGTAATCCAATAAATAGTCAGCTTTAAGTACAAATTCATCTTGTAGTTCAAACTGTTCTTTAATATCTCGATTAAGTTTGGGCAACGATTGGTTTAATTCAGAAAGTAACTTGTCAAAACCATCTAAGGAAATACCAACTTTTTCATCTCGTTCAACATTTTCAAAATGATTGATGAGACTCATAATTTTTTCATCTAAGGTACTGCCTCTAAGGTTTGAAATATTTAAACCTTTTTCGCAAAGCTCATTTAGTGTTTTTTTCTTTTCTGTTAATGTTGTTTCATTTTTATAAATGTTATCAGTTAATAATTTTGTAAATGAAACACCTTCTTTTATTATTTCTTCTATTTTTTGAGCATGGGATAGATTTCTGTCTATATTATGTTCTCTTGCAATTTGATTAATAATTGGTTGTCTAAGTAATTTTAGGGTTCTTCGATAAAACTTTTCTGCAATTTCTTTTTCCCTTATTTTCCTCAGCATTCTCACCATTTCATCAGCAACATACACAGTGTTTTCTTTGTTAGAATAAAATATAACACCAATATTTTTCAAATCTTTAATAACATCTTGAATATCTAGCTTTTTAATGGGTACAATTGAATAGTTGATTAATTTAATTTCCTCTTGAGAAAGACCTAATTGTTTTGATAGCGTTAAAATGATAGATAATTCGTCAGAAGTAATTTTAGGATCTCTATTGTTTTCAATATCATTTTTATATGCAGTGTGTAAACATGCTTTGTAAATTTTATAGTCGCGTTTACGACTATCACTTAACTCTGATTTTTCATTTTTAAAATCTGATTCTAAAACTTTTATCCTTCCTTTTAAATGTTTGATTTCTTTATCATAAAGTCTAGAAAACCAATCCCTTTTCATTATACAATTACCATCCCTTATGATTATATCTATCAGTATGTCTAACTGAGATGTTATTTCTTGAAATTCACATTTTATATGTTGTTGAAATTCTTCAGAAGTTAATGCAAAGATTTTAGAAATATTTTGGCTGTCAACTGATTTCAGACCTTTATCAGAGGTACTTAATATTTTGTCAATTTCTTTGAGGTTTTCAGGTGAGTTGGATATAATGTTATCAATTATTTTAATAAATGAGTTTTTTTCAATTGACCCAAGTTTGTCTAAAATTTGTTCTAACTTCATGAATTATCTTTTGTGATTTTCTACTAAAATAGATAAAAATCAGGCTGCCACTATACGTAACCTTACGTATTTTTTATTGATAATTAAGGTGTTGTACTATAATCAACAAAAAAGCACTCACGTTTCCGCAAGTGCTTTTCAAAGTATTTGTAATGTCGTTTTGAGTGATTTCAACATGTTGAAATCTTACCTAGAAATCTTATGACTTTTTAGCAACAAGGTTTACAGTTAACTCAATATCGTCATTGATAAATTTATCACCTAAGTCATCAAAGAACGATTTAGAACCATATTTTATGTTCCACTTAGAGCGGTCAATAACGAAGGTTTCACTCTTTAAAGTCATCTTGTCTCCGTCAATAGACGTTGTTACAGGAAAACTAACGTTATTTGTAGCATCTTTCATTTTTAAGTTACCAGATAGCATTGTTTTACCATCTTTAGTTTCTAAACCTGTAACCTCAAATTTAGCAGTAGGAAATTTTTCTACATCAAAGAAATCCTCACCAGATAAATGTCCTTGTAAATTTGCATTACCTTCATCTTCAACTGGGATATCAGTTACAGCTATACTAGCCATATCTATGATAAAGTTTCCGCTTTCTACAGCACCATCGTTTACAGCAACTGAGCCTTCTTTTATGTTAATAGTTCCTTCGTGAGATCCTGTTGGTTTAAACCCTTTCCATATAATACTAGAGTTTTCTACATCTGCTTTGTAGGTTACAGCCGTAGCTTTTGCTACAGCAGCTTCTTCAGCGGCTTTTGTTTCTGCTTCTTCAGCTTTTTCTTTACAGCTAGAGAAAGCTACAAATGCAACTAAAGCGGTAATTTTTAAAAACGTTGTTTTCATGTTAGTGTTTTTTTTGAGTTTGTTAAAAACACAAAGTTAAGGAATAGTACGCTATACTATTATAAAAAAATGTTAATGACATTTTGACATTTTTATAATAATGGCAGTACTTTTGCAACCCTAAATCGTAGATTTAAAAGTCAGATTTAAAATAAAACAACTCAAAATGAGTAAAAAAGATAAAAATAAGGTTGAAGAACCACAAGTAGAAGATACTGCAACAGCTACAGCAGAACAAGAGCAAAAGGATGAAAGAACTGCTGAAGAGCAGTTGCAAGATCAACTAGCTGCTGAGAAAGATAAATTTATGCGTTTGTTTGCTGAGTTCGAAAACTATAAAAAAAGAACCAACAAAGAACGTATAGAATTGTTTAAAACAGCTAGTGAAGGTGTAATGTTAGCTATGTTACCAGTTTTAGACGATTTTGAACGTGCATTATTGCACATCGAAGAAGACAAAGAAGCAGAAGAGTTGCGCAAAGGTGTTCTTTTAATTTATAACAAATTATTAAACACATTAGAGCAAAAAGGTTTGTCTAAAATAGAAGTAAATAAAGGGGATACCTTTAATGCAGATGATCATGAAGCTGTAACACAAATTCCTGCGCCAAGTGAAGATTTAAAAGGTAAAATCATCGATGTTGTAGAACGCGGTTACAAACTAGGTGATAAAGTTATCCGTTTTCCAAAAGTGGTTATCGGACAGGCTTAGTAGATAGAGTATTAACGATTCGTCAGTTCGAGTGATTTTGAGGGACGAAAAATTGTTTCGAGAACAATAAAAGACACCCATTTTTGTGGGCAATAAATATGAAAGAAGATTATTACGACATATTAGGAGTAAGTAAAGGTGCTTCAGACTCAGAGATAAAGAAAGCCTATCGTAAGATGGCTTTAAAATATCATCCAGATAAAAATCCTGATGATAAAGAGGCTGAGGAAAAATTTAAGAAAGCAGCAGAAGCTTACGAAGTTTTAAGTAATCCGGACAAAAAAGCACGATATGACCAATTTGGTCACCAAGCCTTTGAAGGTGGTGGTGGCTTCGGCGGAGGTGGCATGAATATGGATGACATCTTTAGCCAGTTTGGCGATATTTTTGGTGGTGCTTTTGGTGGCGGCGGATTTAGTGGCTTTGGTGGAGGCGGTAGACAGCGTGTGGTAAAAGGTAGTAACCTTAGAATACGTGTTAAACTGTCTTTAGAAGAAGTTGCTAATGGTGTTGAGAAGAAAATTAAAGTAAAACGAAAAATACAGGCACCAGGTACAACCTACAAAACCTGTACAACATGTAATGGTGCAGGTCAGGTTACAAGAGTTACCAATACTATTTTGGGTAGAATGCAAACTGCTGCTACTTGTCAAACTTGTGGTGGTGCTGGGCAGATTATAGATAAGAAACCTTCTGATGCAGATGCTCAAGGTCTAAAAGTTTCAGAAGAAACAGTTTCTGTAAAAATACCAGCAGGTGTTGTAGATGGTATGCAGCTTAAGGTTACCGGAAAAGGTAACGATGCTCCAGGAAATGGAATTGCTGGTGATCTTTTGGTTGTTATTTCGGAAGAGGAGCATCCAACACTAAAGCGCGAAGGAGATAATTTACATTACGATATGTATGTAAGTCTACCAGATGCTGTTTTAGGAACTTCCAAAGAGATTGATACGGTTACAGGTAAGGTGAGAATTAAGATTGACGCAGGTGTACAATCAGGCAAAATCTTAAGACTAAGAGGAAAAGGTATACCGAGTATTAATGGTTATGGTAAAGGAGATTTACTTGTTCATGTAAATGTTTGGACTCCAAAGACTTTGAATAAAAAACAGAAGGAGTTTTTCGAAAACATGAGAGATGACGAGCATTTTGAGCCTAAGCCAGAAAGTTCAGACAAGTCTTTTTTCGAAAAGGTTAAAGATATGTTTTCGTAAAACCTTAAATGTTAAATAAAAAATACTATCTTTGAATTATCGCTAATTCTTATTAGCGGTAATTTTTCTTTTTCATAGCAATTTTTTCCCATCCTTATCTAACCATAAGGGTGGGTTTTGTTTTTATTAGAACTTTTGGTTTTGTTCTTAGTCTAAGATTATAGGTGATATTTGGAAACATCTTTCTTCCTTAAAGGCATTTTATTGTTTATTTAGGCGATGATTATTCTTTAAAAAACACATTTCATGTAGTAACATTTAATATATTTACAAACTAACCGCTGTAAAAAAACTACTACTCCTATGAACGATTTATTAGTTGCTGATTCCGTATCTAAAAGCTTCGGAAATTTTAAAGCACTAAATGAAGTTTCAATAGCTGTTCCTAATGGCAGTATTTTTGGATTGCTTGGCCCTAATGGTGCCGGAAAAACCACTCTAATCAGAATAATCAATCAAATAACTATGCCAGATGAAGGTAAAGTTCAGTTAGATGGACAACCTTTAAAACCTGAGCACATTAGAGATATCGGTTATTTGCCAGAAGAGCGTGGTTTATATAAATCTATGAAGGTTGGAGAACAAGCATTGTATCTAGCGCAGTTAAAAGGTATGTCTAAATCTGAAGCTAGAAGCCGATTAAAATATTGGTTTGATAAACTTGATATTGGAGATTGGTGGAACAAAAAAATACAAGAGTTAAGTAAAGGCCAAGCACAAAAGATACAATTTGTAGTTACAGTTTTGCACCGACCAAAGCTTTTGATTTTTGATGAGCCATTTTCAGGATTTGATCCTATAAATGCAAATTTGATAAAAGATGAAATACTTCAATTACGAGATGAAGGTGCAACTGTGATTTTTTCAACACATCGTATGGAGTCGGTAGAGGAACTTTGTGATCATATAGCATTGATTCATAAATCTAATAAAATTCTTGACGGCAAACTAAACGATATAAAACGCCAATATAGAACAAACACTTTTGAGGTTGGTCTGCAATCTGCCAACAGCGATTCTGTTATAGCTGAAATAAAAAATAAGTTTGAGGTATTGCCAGCAACTTTCAAGAATTTAAACGATGATATAAAACTCAATGTAAAAATTAACGAGTCCACATCGTCAAACGATTTGCTATCGTTTTTAGCATCTAAGGCAGAGGTAAATCACTTTGTGGAAGTGATACCAACAGCGAATGATATTTTTATTCAAACTGTAAAAAATAACTAATAATGAATCATTTACCACTCATTATAAAACGCGAATACCTAACTAAGGTAAGGAATAAGTCATTTATTATAATGACGTTTTTGAGTCCGCTAATTATGATTGCGCTTATTGCTGTGGTGGCTTATTTGTCGCAGCTAAATAATGATAAAAAACGGACCATTACAGTATTGGATGAATCAGGTTATTTAAAAGATGTTTTTCAAAACACTGAAAATACAACCTATAATAATCTGGAAGATTTTAGTTTAGAGGAAGCTGTTGCATTGGTTAAAGAAACCGAAGGATATGGTTTGTTGTATGTAGAAAAAGTTGATTCTTTAAATGAGGTTTCTGATAAGATTAAATTTTACTCAGAGGAAACCCCTTCCTTATCCGTTATATCAGGTATTGAGGAAAGAATAGAAAGGCGTTTAAAGGAAATGAAACTTCAAAAGGATGGAGTCAGCATGGCTATGATTAGAAATGCAGAAACTAAAATTAATATTGTTCAAGAAAATTACGAAGGAAAAACCAGTTCTAAAGAGGGTAATATTGTAAAACTAATTTTTGGTGGATTAGCAGGTTACTTATTATTTATGTTCATTATCATTTATGGTAACATGATAATGAGAAGTGTCATCGAAGAAAAAACTAGCAGAATTATTGAGGTGATTATTTCTTCTGTAAAACCTGTGCAATTAATGTTAGGCAAAATTATAGGAACATCTTTAGCTGGAATTACACAGTTTGCTATTTGGGTAGTTTTGGGTGGTGTTTTAATGGTTGTTGTTGGTTTAATATTAGATATAGACCTTTTAGCAATGCAAACACAACAGCTTGAAGTTATTCAGCAGTCATTAGAGACTTCCGGAATTAATAAAGAAGTTGGAGAAGCAATTGTCGCTTTTCAAAACCTACCTATATTAAACCTTGTAATTGCATTTATATTCTTTTTTATAGGAGGTTATTTATTATATAGCTCGCTTTATGCTGCAATAGGTGCTGCTGTAGATAATGAAACTGATACACAGCAGTTTATGTTGCCAATCTTAATGCCGTTGATTTTAGCGGTATACGTTGGTGTGTTTACGGTTATTGAAGATCCTCATGGTACAGTTTCAACAGTATTTTCATTTATACCATTAACATCTCCTGTAGTAATGTTAATGCGTATTCCGTTTGGCGTACCACCATGGCAACAAATTTTGTCTTTGTTACTTCTTATTGGTACCTTTATGTTTGCTGTTTGGTTTGCTGCCAAAATTTATCGTGTTGGTATTTTAATGTATGGCAAAAAACCAACTTACAAAGAACTATTTAAATGGTTGAAGTATTAGCTATATGATGCAAGGACTTAGTGAAATAGAGGAAACAATAACGGAAAGTTCAGTTTGGGAAAATACTAAGGAGTTTCTTAGTCTACATATAGACTTTACAAAAGATATTAGTATTTCAATTTTTGATATGTTAATTGTTACTACAGCCATTGTTGTAACAACGGTTGTTTTAAAGATTTTACTAAGAATCATAACCAGAAACTTACCAGCAGAAGACAAAGGAAAGTTTAACGTTGTCTATGGCTATTTTAGATGGTTAATATACCTTATTATTCTGCTCATTACACTGCATTCAGTTGGTGTTAATGTTACAGCTGTTTTTGCAGCGTCAGCAGCACTTTTAATAGGTGTTGGTTTGGCATTGCAAACCTTGTTTCAAGATATTATTTCGGGCGTATTTATACTTATAGATCAGTCTGTTCATGTTGGAGATATTATTGAAATTGAAGGCAAGGTAGGAAGGGTGGAAGAGATTAAGTTAAGAACAACCAGAGCGGTAACCATTGATAATAAAGTGTTAGTGATACCTAATCATCTTTATTTAACTAATTCGTTGTACAATTGGACTCAAAATGGAACAACAACGCGTGAAAGTGTAGATGTTGGAGTCGCTTACGGTAGCGACGTGCAATTGGTTAAAAAATTATTGTTGCAGGCAGCTAGTACACATCCTGATGTGATACCAGAACCAGAGCCAGTTGTTATATTTATGAATTTTGGTGATAGTTCTTTAAACTTTAGATTGGTGTTTACACTTAATGATAGTTTTAAGGCAACTTTTCCAAAGAGTGATATTCGTTTTGAGATTGATAGACTTTTCAGAGAAAATAATATTACCATTCCATTCCCACAAAGGGATATACATATAATAGAAAAGAAATAAAGTATATGATATTACACCATAAGAAATGTAATACAATGCTTGCACTTATTGTAATTTGTTGTATATATTCAGTACATGCCCAACTCACAGATTTAGCACGTTTAGAGTATTCATTTATTCCTAATAACAAATCGGAAGATCAATATACAAGACTAAGGGCTTTATTTAATTACCCTATAGAGACAAGTAAAGATTGTTATCTGGTATTGGGTGCAGAGTATAATAGGGTAATACTAAACTTAGAAGACAACTATCCGTTCGATACATCACTTTTGGAAACAATAAATATCATTGATGTAAGTATTGGATATACTTTTAAATCGAGTACCAAATGGCGTTTAGGCTTAAAGTTTAATCCAAGAATAGCCTCTACTTTAACTGAAAAATTAACGTCTGATGATTTCTTTCTTAACGGAGGTGTTTTTGCAATAAATGATAGGACAAAGGATGAAAGTGCCAAAAAACCATATCGTTTAGTTTTAGGGCTTACATATAACTCAACAACAGGACTGCCAATTCCATTACCTTTTGTAAGTTACTATAGACGAGTTAATGAAAACTGGTCTTTTAATGCAGGTGTACCAAAATCCAATATTAAGTATTTTTTTAACGAAAAAAATATGCTTCAAACATTTGTAACTTTAGATGGGTATTTTGCACATATTCAACGTCCACAACAAGTTAATGGGAAACAAGTAGATAATATATCACTATCTTTAGCTGTTGGAGGACTTGGGTACGAATATTGTTTTACAAAACACTTAGTAGCGTACATGTACACTGGTTACACATTTAGATTAAATAACGCTTTACGAAACGAAGATAGGGATGAGGTTTTTAAGTTAAATGATGTAAATACATTTTATTTAAGAACAGGTTTAAAATTTAAAATATAAATATGCCTAAAATATTAATAATTGAAGATGAAGCTGCAATCCGCAGAGTATTGGTAAAGATACTTTCAGAAGAAAGTGATACATATCAAGTTGAAGAAGCTGAAGATGGCTTGGTAGGTATTGAAAAAATTAAAAAAGACGATTTTGATTTGGTATTGTGCGATATTAAAATGCCAAAAATGGATGGTGTAGAAGTACTTGAGGCTGTAAAAAAAATAAAACCAGAGATTCCAATGGTTATGATTTCGGGACATGGAGATTTAGATACAGCTGTTAATACAATGCGTTTGGGGGCCTTTGATTACATATCTAAACCACCGGATTTAAATAGATTACTAAATACTGTTCGTATTGCTTTAGATCGAAAGGAACTTGTTGTAGAAAATAAGCGACTTAAGAAAAAAGTAAGTAAGAACTACGAAATGATAGGTGAAAGCGATGCTATCGCTCGTATCAAAGACATGATAGATAAAGTTGCGCCTACAGATGCTCGTGTTTTGGTAACTGGACCAAATGGTACAGGTAAGGAGTTGGTAGCACATTGGCTGCATCAAAAAAGCGAGCGTTCTAAAGGACCAATGATAGAAGTAAACTGTGCAGCCATTCCAAGTGAGCTTATTGAAAGTGAGTTGTTTGGACATGTTAAAGGCGCTTTTACTTCTGCGGCTAAGGATAGAGCGGGTAAATTTGAAGCTGCTAATGGAGGGACTATTTTCTTAGATGAAATTGGGGATATGAGTCTTTCTGCCCAAGCTAAAGTTCTACGTGCTTTGCAAGAAAGTAGAATTCAACGTGTAGGAAGTGATAAGGATATAAAAGTAAATGTTAGAGTTGTCGCTGCAACTAATAAAGACTTAAAGAAAGAAATCGCTGATGGTAAATTTAGAGAAGATTTGTACCATAGATTGGCAGTCATTTTAATTGAAGTTCCAGCTTTAAATGATAGAAGAGAAGATATTCCTTTATTGGTGAATTACTTCACTAATAAGATTTCAGAGGAACAAGGTAATGCCCAAAAATCCTTTTCTGATAAAGCCATAAAGCTACTCCAAAATTATGACTGGACAGGTAATATTCGTGAGTTAAGAAATGTTGTAGAACGGTTAATTATCTTAGGAGGTAAAGAAGTCAGTGAAGCTGATGTAAAAGCTTTTGCTTCAAAGTAAGGGTTTGTCAGTTTGAGTATTGACTGAAAGGATAATACTAAGTAGTCGAGAGGTCATAATAATCTAGAATTTAGATAGAAATGAAAGACATAAACATAGAAGATTTTAGGATTAAGTCCCAAGTCAACATTGAAGAATTAGCAACATCCTATGATTTAGGAGTTAACAAAAAGAAAACTGAGCGCGAGCTAAGAACGGTAAGTGAAGAATTGGCAGATATTCAAAACACAATGTATGCCCACGGAAAATATGCGGTGTTAATGTGTATTCAAGGTATGGATACCGCAGGAAAAGACAGTTTGATTCGTGAAGTTTTTAAAGAATTTAATGTCAGGGGAATTGTTGCTCACAGTTTTAAAAAACCTACAGATATTGAATTAAAGCACGATTATTTGTGGCGACATTATATCGCATTGCCTGCACGAGGTAAATTTGGAATTTTCAATCGTACACATTATGAAAATGTTTTAGTAACCAGAGTTCATCCAGAATATTTGATGTATGAAAATATGCCTGATATTAACAGTGTTGATGATGTCGATGAAGCTTTTTGGGAAAGACGATTTGAGGAAATCAATAATTTTGAAAAGCATATTGCTGATAACGGCACTATTATTTTTAAATTCTTTTTAAATGTTTCAAAAGACGAACAGAAAAATAGATTGCTGAGACGTCTGGAAAAGCCATCTAAACATTGGAAGTTTTCTGCTGATGATTTAGACGAACGTAAACTTTGGGATCAATATCAATCATGCTATGAAGAGGTTTTAAACAAAAGCTCTAAACCACATGCGCCTTGGTTTAATATTCCGGCTGATGATAAACCAACAGCAAGATATCTGGTGGCAAAAATTTTGTACGATACATTAAAAACTTATACAGATATAAAAGAGCCAGAACTTCCTGCAGAGGAAAAGGCAAATATT
>JASBSE010000263.1 GCA_030149115.1 Winogradskyella sp.
CTTAGACATAAGTAGAGTAACCGTCGGAAACATAAAACAGATAGAAGTTGTAAAAGGTGCTTCTTCTAGTCTTTATGGTAATGATGCCTTAGGTGGTGTTATTAATATTATTACCGAACAGCCTAAATATGGATTTAAAGGTAACATTAACTACAGAGCTGGTGCTTTTAACACTAACGATATTGGTGCTACAATTGGTTATAAGAAAGAGAAACTAGGTGCAAGTCTGTTTATTAATAGTTACAGCAGTGACGGTTATGACTTAAATGAAGATGACGATTTAAATACGGTTGAGCCTTTTAGTAACTACACCTTAAATTCTAAATTAACTTACGATTTCACAGACAACACTGACTTATTTGTTTCAGGACGTTTTTACACACAAAATCAAGATTATGTAGCCTCTTCAACTCTAAGAGGAGAAAGTTCTATTAACGAATGGAACTTGCATACAAAACTAAGTCACAAATACAGTGAAAAATGGAGTAGCTATTTTGAATTTTACACAACAAGATACAAGGCTGATGAATATTTAAATAATGAAGATGGAAGCAGATACAGTGACGGTTTCTATAATCAATTATTGGTAAGACCAGAAATAAGAGCTACGTATTCACCAAAAGACCAAAATACATTTATTGGAGGTATTGGTTTTAATCATGAAACCTTAGATAGAACAGATTTTACCTCAAATCCAATCTTCAATTCTCCTTATGCTTACCTGCAGTATGATGGTAACTTTACAGAACGTCTAAATGTAATTGTTGGCGCACGATTTGATAGTCATAACAAATACAAATCCCAATTCAGCCCTAAAGCTGCGGCTCGATATAAAATAAACGACAAAATTGCCGTAAAAGCTTCTGTAGGCTATGGTTATAAAGCACCCGATTTTAGACAATTATACTTTGATTTTACCAATGCGACCGTAGGTTATACTGTTTTGGGTTATAATGCGGTTTCAACGGTAATTCCAGAATTACAAGAACAAGGTCAAATTGCCAATATTGTAGTACCACTTTCAGAATTTGAAGAAGATCTCAGCCCAGAGAATTCTATAAGCATCAATTTAGGAATGGATTTTAAATTGTCCTCTCAGTTCAACTTTAACATTAATGCTTTTAGAAATACTATTGACGATTTAATTGACACCAGAGTCATTGCCAATAAAACCAATGGACAAAATGTGTTTAGTTACTACAATATTAACGAAGTCTATACGCAAGGTCTGGAATTTAATTCCACCTGGAAACCAAACCATAAAATAAAAATATCTGGTGGCTATCAACTACTATTTGCAAAAGACAAAGAAGCAGAAAGAGCCTTTGAAAACGGTGAAGTATATGCAAGAGAAACTCCAAGTTCTCCGTCGTTTCAGCTAAAAAAAGAAGATTACTTCGGATTGTATAACCGCTCTAGACATATGGCTAACTTAAAAGTTTTTTATGCTTTCCCGAAGCTAAACCTAGATGCTAATGTTAGAGGAACTTACCGAAGCAAATATGGTTTGTTTGACACCAATGGAAATAATTACCTAGATAGCTATGACGACTTTGTAGATGGGTACACAGTTATAGATTTTGCTATAAACAAAAGATTTTTTAATGACTATACGCTTGGGTTTGGAGTAGATAACCTTTTCAATTTTACAGATGCGCAAAACATCAGCAATATTGCTGGTCGCATTATATACGGAAAACTAAATATTCAATTTTAACACTTAATAATAAACAAATAACAAAAACATGAGAACACTTAAATCAATTCAACTTTTAGCATTATTAGCACTATGTATTGGATTTACTGCTTGTAGTAGTGATGATGATAATGGCTCTAACAACCTATTAGACATAGAAACAGAAACTGTTACTAATTTATATGCTCCACAAGAAGGTGGACAAGGACAACCTGTATCTGGTGACTTTACTAAGTTTGACTTTGAAACAGGCTTAATAACAACAAACGAAACTGAATGGGATATTGCTTTTAGAGGAACAACAATTATTGTTAATGGTGGTGTATCTGCTGGTACAACTGACGAACCTGAAAGAACAGGAATAGCAGCAGTTTATGAAGTTTCTGGCACTATGGCTTCGGTAGCAGATGTTGATACAACTTTATTCACCCAAGATTCTGCTGAAGGCTACGCTATTACAACTGGTAGTGGAAATGGATGGTATACGTATGCTGGTCCTCCAACACACTTAATTACACCAATCGCAGGTAAGATTTTTGTATTTAAAACAAATGAAGGAAAGTATGCAAAAGTAGAATTTTTAAGCTACTACGAAGATGCTCCTGAAAACCCAGATGCTTTTGCTGATGCTACACCTTATTACACATTTAACTATGTATTTCAACCTAACGAAGGCGTAACAACGTTTTAGTAAATCTATAACCCTAATTATTAACTTGAAAAGTCCTTTTACTGAAATTGTGAAAGGGCTTTTTTAATGGTATTTTGAAAATATCTTAGTCGCTTCGTTGTAAGCGCTCTCAAAGCTCATGGCATTTAAATCGTGAGCTTTTTGTTGTGTAAAATAAGACAGCATTTTTTCGGTTGGCATATTACCAGTAAGATCATCCTTTGCCATTGGGCAACCTCCAAAACCTTGAATAGCACCATCAAAACGACGGCAACCAGCCTTGTATGCAGCATCAATTTTTTCGAACCATGTGGTTGGTGTGGTGTGTAAGTGTGCACCAAACTCTATCGCAGGATATTTGGGAATAAGATTAGAAAACAAATAATTAATATTCTCAGGATTAGAGCTTCCTATTGTATCACTCAGCGATAAAATTTTTACTCCCATTTTTGCTAAGCGCTCTGTCCACTCTCCTACTATGTCTACATTCCAAGGGTCACCATAAGGATTACCAAAGCCCATGGAAATATA
>JASBSE010000267.1 GCA_030149115.1 Winogradskyella sp.
AATATTTAGATGCTAATCGTATAGCAGAAGAAAGTCAACGTGCTGAAGCACTTTTTGGTAAAAAACTGACCATTCTTCCTTTTGAAGGCAAGCATGTGGTTAATGTAGATTATATTAATGATTTGGTTTGATGATAATGTCTCTTCGAGTAATTTTCTGTTGGCTGAGCGTAGTCGAAGTCAGCAAAAATTATATCGAGAAGCAATTTCTCTAATGTTCTCGATACATTTTGTATCTGTTTCGACTGCTCTCAACATGATACAAAACACTCGAACTGACGATATAATAAATTAAAAAATCCCATTTTCATGGGAATGCAACATGAAAGCACCAACCCTAGAAAACAATCGCGTAAAGCTGAGTCTGTTAGACTTAAGCAATTACAAACATTTAGAAAGAATTGCGCAACAAAAGGATCTTATCTCCTACTCGCCTTCTGATATTTCTACACCAGAAAAACTAAGGGATTATGTACAAGTGGCTGTAGATGGCTACTACCATAAAATCATCATTCCGTTTATTGTATTTGATAAAGCTACTCAAACCCATGCTGGCTCTACGCGTTATGGACTCATTAACTGGAAAAACAAATTACTTCATATTGGCTGGACATGGATTGGGCACGAATTTCAAGGCACAGGATTAAATGCCAACATGAAATTTTTAATGCTGCAATACGCTTTTGAAACCCTTGAATTTGAAAAAGTAGAATTTAGAATAGATGAGCGCAATAACAAATCGAGACGTGCTGTTGAAAAACTTGGTGCTACCTTAGAAGGGATTTTGCGCAAAGACGTCCCTATGAAAGATGGTTATAGACGTAATACCTGTTGTTATGGTATTTTAAAAGAAGAATGGCCAGGCATAAAAGCGGAATTGCTTAAAGTTATTGGGTAATTATAATGTCATTACGAGGAATGAGGTACGAATGACGTGGTAATCTTATAATCAAAACTTTAATTTAAAAGATTGCCAAGCTACGCCTGTCTGCGACAGGCAGGCTCGCAATGACATAAAAAAGCCACAACTACATTGTGGCTTTTATTACTAACTTGTTTGCTGTAAGGTCTTATTCTTTTCTTTAAGAATAGCCAATTGCTTTTCTAAAAAGGTGATGGCTTCTTCTGTTTTGTAACTGGCTTTAGAAGCAAAGTCTTTCATGTCTTCTTTAAACTTGTCTTTACCAGATTTTGCTGCGTTAGACAAATCTTCTTTTAATTCTGTATAGTCATCTACAAGTTTGTCTTTTATCTCCTTGCCTTCTTTTTTAAGATGATCTCTGGTTACACTGCCCTTATCTGGTGCTAATAAAACACCTGCTGCTGCACCAATTAATGCTCCTAAAACTAATGCTCCTTTATACTGAATCATAATTTTTCTTTTTTAAGTTAAACCTTGTTTTACTTATTGGTAGTAAAATCTTGTGTTTTGTTACAAACAAATTCAGTGCCAAAGATTTAACTCTAAACATTTGTAACGCTATTCCGATTTATGCACTTCCAATTCTATTTCGACCATAAACTCAGGAAGCGCCAATCCCTTTACTTCTAGCCAAGAACCTGTAGGAAAACCATTCTTGTATACTTCGGCTCTATAAGCCGATTTTTCGAGCATAGAAGCCATATCTGTTGTAAAAATATCTTCTTTAACTACATCATCAAAAGTACAACCAAAGTGCTTCAATATTTTTTCTAAGTCAGCATAACAATTTTTCATTTGTTGTTCTATATCACCAACAGCTGTTGGGTTACCTTCATCATCCATACTTACCGCTCCAGATATTTTAATGTCATTTCCAATTTTTACAGCGTGAGAATAACCATACGCTTTTTCTACATCTGGTCTTAACAGAAAATACTCAGGCTTTTCAGCTTTAATGGTAACCTCTTTTTCTACGTCTTTAATGTCTTCCTTAGGTTGTTGTTTACAACTTTGGAATCTAAGAACGAATGAAAAAAGCATTACGAACAAAATTTTTTGGTTGGTTAGATGTTTCATAATCTTGATTGTTTAGTGATTATTTAATTTGGTTTTTGTCTATGGCATTTTTAGAGCGAGGATTTTCAAAAGTATACGGGAACAAGCAACTACTTATAGCCATTCATAGCAATTCGCTTTTATTTCAGAATTAATTTAGATGTTATTTCGTTACTACTTTCAAAACTTACTTTTAGAAAATATATTCCCCTTTCAAAACCAGATAAATCAATTTTTATTTCACCTCTTAATGAGTATATAAGCTGACCTAAAGCGTTGTAAAGCCTAATATATTTAATAGTTTCTGCAACATTAGATTTAATATATACAACATCTGTTGTTGGATTTGGGTATAATAAAAATTTAGATTGGTTGACGTCACTAGCACCTAGATTACAGTCTGATGCTAACTCGCAATCTGTTATTCCATTTAGAAGTAATTTAGACTCTAAATAATCAAAATTAAATTCATCAGCACAGATAAATTGAAGACTAAAGTTATCTATAAACTCTACCGATGGTAAAGGTGGTAACTCAGGAGGATTATCATAAAATATTTCTTCATTTTTTAGATACAATGAATTGAGATTCGAATTAAAACTACAGTTTAAATTAACCTTACTGTTTAGAGCAACTGAAGTATCTATAGATGTTAAATCATTATATTGACAATCTATAATAAGTGGTGTACTCGAATTATCATCACCAACACCTGTTAAATTAAGTTCAGTTAATAGATTATTACTGCAATCTAAAAACACTAACGGATTTGATTGAATATTAAGAATTGTAAGTTGATTGTTCCTACAATTTAAATTAGTTAGTAATTGTGCATTAGATAGGTTCAGCTCTGACAATTGATTTTCACTACAATTTAAATTTAAAAGACTGGTTTGGTCATTTAGGTTTAACTCTGTGAGATTGTTGTTACTGCAATTTAACTGCTGTATTAATGTTGATTGCGAAAAGTCGATATTCTCCAAATCATTATTTTGACAATAAAGCCTTTGCAATGATGTATTAATGTTTAAAGTTTCTAATTGATTATGATCAACATAAAGATTGAATAAATTTCCCAACATACTTACATCTAGCTCAGTTAGATTATTATATGAGCATTTCAAATCTGTCAAATTGGAAAAATACTCAACACCTTCCAAATCAGTTACATTTGAATTTACTGGAACATTTATTTTAAAAACCAATTCACTCTCAGTAAGATCTATTTGACCATTTGCATTTACATCTATAACAATAGGTTGATTCATCTCATTAAGAGCAATATTATTGTTTGTTGAGGCAGAAAGTAAAACTGATTTAAAATTTAGGTCATTAAAATCAATTACCTGACTATTTAGTAAAAGCGAATTAGTAATTAATACGAATACAAGTAAGAAATGTATGTTTTCTCTTTGCATAATTCTAAATTTAAACTGAATTAATCTTAAAAGAGTTTAGCTAGATAATTAATTATGAGTAAGCAAGTTAATCTAAAAAAACAACAAGTCAATACGTAACCTTACGTAGTTTTAAACATTATTGCAAACGTTTTACAAAAACTAAATTTTCTGAAGCTGCCATACCATTTGGGTTGCAACCTGGTTTGCCTTCTGGTATTTCTATCCCTAAATCTTTGTAGTGTGTTACCCAACCGTTGTGGAAAGTATCGGTTTCAGCGTTTTTAAAGGTCATAGGTTCTAGGCTAAAAACAGAGTCTTCTTTAAACAATTCGTAGATATATTCTGAGCAGTAATAGCCTTTGTCTTCTAAAATGTAGGTGACGTTGTAAGGCTCACCTAGTAAGTCCTTGGCTTTAGAAATGGCATTTTCCAATTGTGGTTTGGTACTATTTTTAATTCGGTATACATCTGCTGTATAAGTTGAAGCATCATCAGATTTTAAAAACAATTCTAAAGGCTCCTTTACCACACCTTTGCCTAAATCTGAGTGGTAAACAAAAACGATATCGTTTTCAACACTACAAATGCCCACATGTGTGTAATTTGTAGCTTTTTCGGTTTGTGTTACCTCATTAATGGCTTCAGACAAGTCACTTTGTGATGCACCTCTAAAGACAATATCACCAGACTTAATTGCCGTTGATGTTGAACAAGAAAATACTAAGGCAAATATTATGAGCAATGGCATTTTTGTATGTATGGTAGTCTTCAAACTCTTTCAGAAATATCTAATAAACTAAAGCGAAATTAGCGCTTTTATCGTAAAAATGTAAGTCACAGCGAAAATTTTAGGATTCCTAAACAAATGGGTTACCTTGCTGCCAACCAATCTTTTATAAACATGAAAACTACACTTATTTTATTTACCCTTTTTTGTTTAAATCTAAGCTCTGCTCAAGAAATTACCTTAGAAGACGACGGCTTGCATTTTGCCGTTGGTGCTATTATATCTAGCGGAACTTACACTTATATATATTCTAAAACCCAAAATAAAAACAAAGCCTTTTGGTATAGTTTCGGTTTGTC
>JASBSE010000524.1 GCA_030149115.1 Winogradskyella sp.
CCTTGTTACCACCTTATGATAGAGCAAAATTAGCTTTAAAAAAATTAGATAATAGTCAATATTTAATACGTTCAGAAGTCAAAGAATATTATTCTGAGCTGACCATGATTATTAGAAAATATTTAGACGAAAAAGTATACGGACGTTCTCTTGAAAGTACCACAGAAGAACTGATAAATAGACTTCAGCTTTTAAAAGAAGGCAATCAACTTCCATTTACTAAAGAAACACTAAAGAATCTCGAAACTATTCTAAAACGTGCAGATTTAGTAAAGTTTGCAAAATCAGCACCAGATACTGCGTTGATTGAAATGGACAGAGCGACGATTGAAAAGGAAATAGACAGTGTTAAAGCCATTTTACCTGAGCCTTCAGAAGAAGAAAAGTTATTAGATCAACAATACAAGGAAGCACAAGAGCGTAAGAAAAAACGAATTAAAGTTATTATTACCGTTGCCAGCATAGTTTTATTGCTTGTTGCTACTTACGTAGGTTTTGGTTTAAAGTATGGTTTTAAATATGTAAACGATACCATATTACGTGATGAAAGTAAAGAACTTTTAGAAGGAGAATGGGTTAAAAGTGTTTATGGATATCCACCAGTTTACATAGAGACACCAGAGGTCTTAGAACGTTTTCAGGATACTACACTATCAGACAAATCAAAAGAGAAGATTACGAAGAGAGTTTTTGTTTTTGATGACGCTGAACATCTTGATATTAAAATTGTCACAGATGAGGTAGATAGTGATCAACAAGGACAAGAAGATATTAAAAGAAAAGTTGCACAATCTTTAGGGAAAATTATAGACGAATGGGAGTCTGAAAATGTTCAAAATATAATTACTAAAGAAGATACATTTAAAACACCAAATGATGTTGAAGGGAGTAAAACGCATGGTACAGCTGATTTTCCAATTCAAGGTTCTGATGAAACTTTTGAAGCAGAATACGCTATTTTTAGTTTTGCTACAAAGGAAGGAATGATAGCACAAATAACTTTAGTTTGGGACAAAGAAGATAACTATGTTGTTGAGATTGTAGAACGAATTATAGCGTCTATAGAGATGAAATCTGACGAACAAGCTAATACAGAACAAGAATCGCAGAATTAATGTTTGAGGATATACAATTTTTAAATAAAGAGTTATTTTGGTTTCTATTGCTTTTGCCAATAGCAATAGTTTGGTATGTAATTAAGCACAATAAACAATCTGCTGAGCTAAAAATATCCAGTCTAGGAGGTTTCAAAACAGCATCGTCCTTTTGGTCAAGATTCAGGCATGTGTTATTTGCTTTAAGAATGTTGGCCTTAGCCTTATTAATTACTGCACTTGCACGACCAAGAACGGTTGATGTATCTACAAAAACCAAGACTACAAGTGGTATTGATATTGTGATGGCAATAGACGTTTCGGCTAGTATGCTGGCAAAAGATTTACGACCTAATCGATTGGAAGCCTTAAAAGAGGTTGCTGCAGATTTTATAGATGGTCGTCCTAACGATAGAATTGGTTTAGTAGAGTATGCTGGTGAGGCT
>JASBSE010000274.1 GCA_030149115.1 Winogradskyella sp.
TCGCAAACATCAAAAATTAATAGAAACTCCGGCATAAAAGCAGTAGAAGTTGACCTAGAATTATTTCAACTTATAGAGCGAGCAATTGCTATTTCTAATCTTACAGATGGTGCTTTTGATATCAGTTATGCATCAATGGATAAAATCTGGAAATTTGATGGCAGCATGAAAGAGATGCCGAGTGAAGATGAAATTAAAGCCTCTGTAGAAAAAGTAGGCTTTAAAAATATTGTACTAGACAAATCTAAAAATACTGTCTTCTTAAAGCTTAAAGGTATGAAGATTGGTTTTGGAGCCATTGGTAAAGGTTATGCGGCAGATAAAGCTAAAGAGTTGCTTATGTCTAAAGGAGTTACTGCTGGGATTATCAATGCATCTGGAGATATGAATACCTGGGGAATACAACCTAATGGAAGTGAATGGAAAGTAGCTATCACAAACCCCTTAAACAAGAATAAGGCGTTTGCACTATTACCTATTAATAATAGTGCGGTGGTAACTTCAGGAAACTATGAGAAGTTTGTTAATTTCAACGGAATAAGGTATTCGCACATTATTGACCCTCGAACAGGTTATCCATCAAGCGGTATAATAAGCGTTACCGTTTTTGCACCAAAAGCTGAACTGGCAGACGCTTTAGCAACTTCTGTTTTTGTTATGGGAAAAGATACTGGTCTTGACCGCATTAACCAACTCCCAAATATTGAATGCATTATTATAGACGATAAGGGAAATATTATAAAGTCAAAAAACATCGAAATAGAAAATCATCATGATTAAACAACTAATAATACTCGCTATATTTTCATGCTTATTGAGCAGCTGTGTGGTTGTAAAAGAATATGAAAAAGTAAATATTAATGACCCAGACATGGTATTAGCAGACAAAAAATGTGATAGAAATGTAAGCACAATGCATTCTTACAGGGAAGCTGCTACTGGAGCAAACGGAGGAAAAACAGGTGGTGGCTGTGGTTGTAATTAAAAATCCATAAGATTGAAAAAGTTCGTAATTATATTAGCCCTTTTTGGTTTTATAAAGCTAAGCGCGCAAATGAGTCAAGACTCAACAAATGTTTATAAAAAAAGAATCTTGGAAACAACAGAGATCGATTTTTTATCGAGCTATTATACCCAAGATGGTGATAATGCTGCTGTAAGTGGCGGAACTGGTACTGAGGAGTTAACAGACGTTACAGCTACATTTGTTGTTTCTATTCCTCTAAACGAGGATGATATATTAACTATTGATGCTGGTGTTTCTGCATATACCTCTGCATCTTCAAGTAATATCAATCCTTTTGATGATGGCACTGCTAGTCCATTTCAAGCATCCTCTGGTGCTTCAAGTGGTGATGTGTGGTCTAATTTTACTGCGAGCTATAGCCACAGTTCTGATGACAGGAATGACATATGGTCTGCTAAATTATCGGTATCTACTGAATACGATTACTTTTCTTTGGGTTTTGGAGGTAGTTATACTAAACTTTTTAATGAAAAAAACACTGAATTTAGTATTAGTGCCAATGTATATTTAGATACTTGGAATGCTATATATCCAATAGAATTAAGGCCCTTTGGTGAAAACGGAAATGGGATAAATAATTCATTATTCACTCAGAATACCATCATAGGAAACCAAAATTACAGCCCTATATTTACAGAATTTAAGGATGAAAGTAGAAATTCTTATTCTGTTGGTTTTGGACTTTCTCAAATACTACATAAAAACGTACAGGGATCATTATCTCTAGATTTAGTAAAACAAGATGGGTTATTGTCTACTCCTTTTCAGCGTGTATATTTTTCTGACGTTGCCGATTCTTTTATTGAAGATTTTCAGCTTGCAGATGCTATTGAACAACTACCCGATTCAAGGTTTAAAGTGGCTATTGGAGGACGATTGAATTGGTATCTAAGCGAATCCTTTACTGTAAGGACTTTTTATCGTTATTATTTTGATGATTGGGGCATTAATTCACACACCGCAAGTATTGAAATACCTTTTAAAATATCTGATAAATTTACATTATACCCATCTTACAGATTTTATAATCAAACTGCTGCTGACTATTTTTATCCTTACGAAACAGCATTATCTAGCTATGAATTTTATACATCTGACTATGATTTATCTAAATATTCGTCCAATCAGTTTGGTTTTGGTATTTCCTATACGGACATATTTACAAAGGCTCATATATGGAAGTTTGGACTAAAGAGCGTTGATTTAAAGTATTATAAATACGATAGAAATACAACTTTTAATTCAAGTATAATAACTGCTGGAATAAAGTTTGTAATGAATTAAAACATCTAAATGATAATTCTATTTAAGTCTTTTTCAAAGAACTGATTCTCTATGTGAAAGTCCCCAATCAACCATAGCGTCTAAAACTTTCACTATAGTTTTTCCTGATTCCGTAAGTTCATATTCAATAAGTACTGGTTTACTATCATATACTTTTCTTTTAACTACACTATTTATTTCTAATTCTTTCAGTTCTTTTGAGAGCATTCTTGGTGTAATTTTATCAATACTACTTTGAATATCCTTAAAACGCTTATTACCATAAAGTAAGGATGCTAAAATTGACATTTTCCACTTTCCGCTTAAAACATTTAATGTGTCATTTATTGCCAAAACATAACTTGTTGGGCACTTTTTTACATCAGGATAGGTCTGTATTATTTCCATAAAACGCTATTTACTATACTTAAGTATAGTGATATTTATTAGTTACTTAGTATACTTTATATATCAAAGTTACTAAATTTACATTGTAATAATTAATAAAAACCTAAAAAAATGATATTAGTAACAGGAGCAAAAGGAGGTTATGGTAAAAGTGCTATTAAAGCCTTACTTAATAAAGGGGTTAAACCAAAAAATATTACGGCATTAGTAAGAGACGAAGCAAAGGCTTCGGATTTAAAGGATAAAGGCATTACAATTAAAGTTGCCGACTATTCTAACTATGATAGTTTAGTGTCGGCATTTGAAAATATAGACCAATTATTGTTTGTGTCTGGTAGCGATGTTCTTAATAGAGAAGCACAACACAAAAACATATTAAAAGCAGCCGTAGAATCTAAAATAGATCACGTTGTATATACTTCATTTATAAGAAACACAGTTGTAGAAAACTCCGCCATAGCTTATTTACAAGATACACACTATAAAACTGAACAATGGATAAAAGATAGTGACCTCAATTATACTATTCTTCAAAATGCAACTTATCTAGAGAATCTTCCTTTATTTCTAGGTGACAATATTTTAGACAACGGAGTAATTTCACTACCAGCAGGATCAGGAAAATCTAATTCCGTTTTAAAAGAAGAATTAGCCGAAGCTGCTGCGCATATTTTAGTGTCAGAGGGTCATAAAAATAAAACATACCCTTTAACACATACAGAATCACACTCATATAGAGATGTAGCGGAAATCTTAACTGAAATTTCCGGCAAAGAAATTGTATATCAATCACCAAATGCAGAAGACTATAAAAAAACTCTAAAAGAGTATGGTGTTCCTGAAGAATACATTAGTTTATTAACCACTTTTTCAGTGGCTCAAGCGAATGGGGAATTAGAATTATATGACAATCACTTAGAGGACTTTCTAGGGAGAAAACCTACAACCCTAAAAGAATACTTAACTAAAGTATATTCTTAAAATAAATCGTAAAATATAAAAAGCGGTTTGAGATTTAAATCTCAAACCGCTTTTTTTAATTGTCTTATATTGTTTTTAGAAACTGCAACTTTCTATCTCAGTAACACGTAAAGTATTTACCATACCCCTATCTTTAATAGGCATTGCTGCTAAACTAATCAACATATCTCCTACTTCTAAATATCCTTTTTTACAAGCTATGGCATTTACATCCTCAATAGTCTCATCCGTACTCACATACTTGTCATAATAAAATGCTTTAACTCCCCAAAGTAGACTTAACTGAGAAAGAATTCTTTTATTAGATGTAAATACTAAAATATGTGCTTGTGGTCTCCACGCCGAAATCTGAAATGCCGTATAACCACTATTAGTAAGTGTTGAAATAGCTTTTGCGTTAATCTCATTCGCCATATTGGCTGCATGAAAACAAATGGATTTTGTTATGTAACGCTTAGTTCGAATATGTGGTGGTGATTGAGGTACTTCAATTAAAGGAGAGTCCTCTACACTTTTAATAATATTAGACATTTGACGAATGACCTGCACAGGATACTGTCCTACAGAAGTTTCTCCAGAAAGCATTACCGCATCTGCACCATCCATCACAGAGTTTGCAACATCATTAACCTCTGCACGCGTCGGTGTTAAACTTGAAATCATAGTCTCCATCATTTGCGTAGCAATAATTACTGGAATTCTAGCACGTTTAGCTCTCAATACCAATTGCTTTTGTATTAAAGGAACTTCCTCTGCCGGAATCTCAACACCCAAGTCCCCTCGTGCTACCATTAAGCCATCACAATAAGCAACAATTTTATCGATATTCTCAACGGCTTCAGGTTTTTCAATCTTAGCTATAATAGGAATTTTATGATTGCCATGCTCTTTAATTAGTTCTTCTAATTCCATTAAGTCTTCAGCATGTCTAACAAAAGATAATGCAATCCAGTCTACTTCCTGACCAATTGCAAAAATGGCATCTTCAATATCTTTTTCTGTTAAAGCTGGCTGAGAAATATTTGTATTTGGAAGATTCACCCCTTTTTTAGATTTTAAAGGACCTCCTTGAATAACTTTAGCTTTTACTTCCTTTTTCCCGTCAGTAGAAACAACCTCAAAAATCAATTTTCCATCGTCTAATAAGATACGTTCACCTGGTTTTGCATCTTGAGGAAACTTCTCATAGGTCATGTAGACACGCTCTTTAGTGCCTTCAAATCGTTTTCCTGTTGCAAAAATTATTTCGTCTCCTTCATCTACAATGACTTCTCCTTTCATAGTACCTACTCTGAGCTTAGGCCCTTGCAAATCTGCTAATATTGCAGCATTAAACCCAAACTCTTCATTGAGTTCGCGGATCATATTTATGCGCTCCTTTACATCATCATAATTAGCATGAGAGAAGTTAATTCTAAACACATTGGCTCCCTCTTCTAGCATTGCTTTTAGGGTTTCCTTATTACTCGTTGCTGGGCCTAATGTGGCTACTATTTTGGTTTTTTTATTTGGCATCAATTCAAAAAATTAAATGATCTTTAGATTTTAGTTCAGTCGGATTAACCGAATAACTTGTTATAATCTGTGGTATATTTTGAAGCTTATTTAATATAAGCTTTTCGTTGACATTCTGGATTTCTTCAGAAATCTTTATAAAATAATCTACCTTTTTATACTCTGGAACAAGGTTAAGTGTTTTAATTACCTTTTCATTAGTTTGAAATAAGCCTGTACTATACAGACTATCTTCTTCTTTTTTACAAACATTAGATACCAAGTTCCATGTAACATATTGCGAAACATTATTCCACTCAAAAATACTATACGAAGATTTTAAATATTCCATGTCTAAATCTTCCGTTTTTCTTTGTAGTTTAAGGTCTAAACTTTGATTGAGCAGATAGGCTAAACGATAATCTTCCAACCCACAATGTATAGCAATGAGCTTGTAGGTATCGTCATAAAAATCATCAACCAAAAGTTTATGCAACGCCATACAGTTATAACTTTAATTGGTAAATATAGTACAATAATAGGTTGCTAATGTCAACTTTTGGTTAATCTTAACCCTAAAAACCTACGAAAACGTTGTAGATTTTAGCTTTAAGATTCAATCTCCATAAACTCTAAATTATATAAGCTTTGTTATTTGCTTTTGGAAGGCAAAGAAAGCACGCTTTGATGCTTTTTCTTCTGCCTTTTTCTTAGAAGTTGCTCTAGCTTTAGAGACTACTTTATCATTAATACTAAGTCTTACCGAGAAATGTTTTAACTCATCGTTACCTGTATCTTCATACACTTCATAATCAAAAGTGTTTTTCTCTTTTTGGCACCACTCTATCAATAAACTTTTATAGCTAATAACTTTGCCTTCTAAAGTTTCGATATCTACATGTGGATTTATAACACGCTTGTACAAAAACTTTTCGCAGACTTTGTAACCTCTATCTAAATAAATCGCTCCCACTAATGCTTCAAAAAGATTACCGTGAATATTATTTCCAAAATTAGATTTTGGTATTCTACTTTGCACTAAATCAATAAGATTAAGCTCTTTACCTAACTCATTTAGATGTTCTCTACTCACTACTTTTGAGCGCATTTTGGTAAGATAACCTTCATCTCCGTGAGGAACTTGTTCATAGAGATAAGCCGCAATAACTGAACTTATCATAGCATCTCCAACAAATTCTAGTCGTTCGTAGTTAATAGGATTTCCTTTTTTATCCTTAATGTTCATCGAACGATGCGTAAAAGCCTTAATGTATAAATTTTGCGATCTTGGCTTGAATCCAAGAATCTCTTTGAGTTTTAAAAAAAAATTCCCGTCATCGAATGAACGGGAATTTTTTAATATGTTACGAATGAAACTCATTCGGGATTTAGTCTAATTTTTTAAATAATACACAAGCGTTGTGACCGCCAAATCCAAATGTATTACTCATTGCTATTTTAATATCTCGTTTCTGAGCTTTATTGAGCGTTAAATTTAATTCTGGATCTATATTTTCGTCTGCTGTTTCATGGTTAATTGTAGGTGGTATAATACCGTACTCTAATGCTAAAATAGACGCAATAGCCTCAATAGCACCTGCAGCCCCCAACAAGTGACCAGTCATAGACTTAGTAGAATTAATATTAATCTTCTTTGCATGGTCTCCAAACACTTCTGATATAGCTTTTAATTCGGCAACGTCTCCTAATGGAGTTGATGTTCCGTGTGTATTAATATGATCTACATCTTCGGGTTTTAAACCAGCATTTTCTAAACAGTTTTTCATTACCGCAACAACTCCAATGCCATCAGGATGTGGTGCTGTCATATGATATGCATCTGAAGACAAACCTCCGCCTACAACTTCAGCGTAGATTTTAGCTCCTCTTGCTTTAGCGTGCTCATACTCTTCTAAAACAATAGAACCTGCTCCTTCACCTAATACAAAACCATCTCGATTTGCATCGAAAGGTCTTGAGGCAGTTTCAGGACTATCGTTTCTGGTACTCATGGCATGCATAGCATTAAATCCTCCCATACCAGCAATAGTTACCGCTGCTTCACTTCCACCAGTAATTACAACATCACAATGGCCTAAACGTATAGTGTTTAGCGCATCAATCATTGAATTGGCAGAAGATGCACAAGCTGATACTGTTGTGTAGTTAGGACCCATGAAACCATATTTAATAGATATGTTTCCTGGTGCTATATCTGCTATCATTTTTGGAATGAAACGAGGACTAAAACGAGGTGTACCGTCACCAGCAGCATAGTTAAGCACTTCTTCCTGAAATGTTTCTAAACCACCAATACCAGCTCCCCAAATTACTCCTACTCTGTATTTGTTAATTGCGTCTAGATCTAATTTCGAATCTGCGATTGCCTCATCTGAAGCCACCATTGCATATTGCGAAAATTTATCCATTTGACGCGCTAACTTTCT
>JASBSE010000291.1 GCA_030149115.1 Winogradskyella sp.
GTGTAAGTTCGTCTACTAATAAACGACTACAATTAAAATTTTGTAACTTAGGAAATAAAACTACTTTAATTCATTGAATATTAATAACCACATTGAGTCACCTTTAAATGTAAAGGTTAGCTTTAATAAGCTATTAGAAAAATACGAACTGCTTATGCATTCTGATAATAAAGCAGTGGTTTCTAATGCAGAACGCGTATTGCAAATAGCTAAAAATAATCCTATTCTAAGAGAGGGTTTCAGCGATTTGTCTTTGTTTGAAAAGTATGAAGATGAGATAGCGGGTATTCTTCAGGATGCTTTTAGTCCTATTTTAACACACAATGAAATAAAGACGGCTTCAATACCTTTACAGGATGTGATATTTAATGCTTCAGAGCGTTTTAAAACTATATTGAAAGATGCTGGTGAAGACTTTGAGTTAGAGATTAAAAACCTGCCAGAAGATCATAATTATATTATTGCATGTTCTATTATTTTGAAGTTCTGTTATGGTTATGATCTTAGTTTTAAGCGACCTTTTTTCTATGAAATTCCAGATAAAAATGGTGTTATGCGATACTATAAAATTCTGTACAATGCAGATTTTATTGAAATTACAGCAAATGAGGACGCACCAAATATTACATCAGAGGATTATGATCAACTCATAGATAACTTTGAAGATTTAGATTTATGGAAATCAAAGTTTCCGCCGAATAGTTATAATTTTAAAGGGTTTGTAATTTCAAATATTTTTGATGTTACGGACGATCAGTCTATTTCCAATATTAAGTCTTCTCTTTTAGGAAAAGGAAAACGAAAGGACGAAGCATTTATGCAGGACTTTCATGAAATTTTTCGTTCGCTCCTTGGTATAAAGGATATAAAAGTTGGATTCTCTATTTACAATAAAGATGAAGATTCTTTCATGAGAGTTTATGGTGCAGGTATGACCAGTTATCTTCTTAATGAATTAGAAGCATCTTATTGTTCAGATGCCTTGTGTGATTGGTCATATAATAGATTACTTAAAGAGAAGAAGTACTTCACAATTTCTAATGTAAAAGAGGTTTATGAAAGTAAAGATTGCGAAGTACCTCATATTAAGGTTTTAAAGGAGCAAGGCATACAAAGTGCAATTTTTGCACCTATTGCGAATGACCAAGGTTTAATGGGAATACTAGAAATAGTGTCTGACAAGCCTAAGGTGCTTAATAGTGTTAATGCTAATAAACTTGTAGATGTAATGCCTTTTATTGTTTCTGCAGTGGAAAGGTCTAAGGCAGAGGAGGAAAATTTAATTGAAGCTGTAATACAAAAGGAATGTACCTCTATTCACTCTAGCGTACATTGGAAATTTGTTCATGAGGCAAGAAATTATATTAAAGCGCAGTACAATAAAGAAGAATCGCCAACATTTAGAAAGATTGCTTTTGATAATGTGTATCCGCTGTTTGGACAAATAGATGTCAAAGGTTCTTCTAATGCTAGAAATGAAGCTACTAAGAAAGATTTGTTAATGCAGCTTAATCTTGCAGAGAAGATACTCGACAAAAGTCTTGAGGAAAAACACTTACCAATATTTGAGAAAATAAGATTTCAGATTATAAAGCATAGTGCAGAGATTAAAGATAATTTTAAGGTAGATAGCGAGCATGCTATTTCTATGTTTTTAAAAGAAGAAGTAAAGCCAGTTTTTCAACTCATTTCTAAAAGTCAGGAATCACTTAAAGATGATATAGAAGATTACTTTAATAAAATAGATAAAGATCTTAACGTTATTTACTTCTATAGAAAGCATTATGATGATACAGTAAAGCTTATAAACACCAATATGTCTTCATTATTAGATGAAAAACAGATTGAAGCTCAGCAAATGTATCCACACTTTTTTGAGCGCTTTAAAACTGATGGCGTAGAGCATAATATGTATATAGGTGAATCTATTACTAAACTAGATAGTTTTGATGTTATTTACCTTTATAATTTAAGACTTTGGCAATTACAGGTAATGTGCGAAATGGAGAATTCGTATTATCAAAACCAGCATGAATATCCAATAAGTTTAGATGTAGCTTCAATGGTATTGGTGTTTAATCAGCCGCTTTCAATTCGTTTTAGAATGGATGAAAAACGTTTTGATGTTGATGGTACTTATAACGCACGTTATGAGGTGGTTAAAAAACGAGTTGATAAAGCTTTTATTAAAGGAACCGAAGAGCGAATTACTGAAAAAGGAAAACTAACTATTGTGTATTCTCAAAAAGAAGATGAGGATGAATACAAAACATATATAAGTTTCTTACAATCTAAAAATATCCTAGATAAGGACTTAGAGGTATTAGAACTAGAAGACTTACAAGGAGTAACAGGGCTTAAGGCATTAAGGGTTAGTATTCTATATCATAATGAAAATGATGATAAGAACTTCTACACTTACAATGATTTAATGGAAACCATTAAATCATAAAGTCAATATT
>JASBSE010000296.1 GCA_030149115.1 Winogradskyella sp.
GGTAGAACTATATTTATTAATAATCTTTTTGAAGATGAAAATGTGAGTCCTTTAATTTGGGAACACTTTGTTCCGGTTATTGTTGCAGAATATAATTATGCAGATTGGTATGAAGAAATTAAAGACAAACGCAGTCAGAAATACATAGATAAGTTTAATGACGATAGTATAAAGATTTTAGATATAAATGGTAATATTCTCAATGTTAATTATTACACCGAAGATTTCCAAAATATTACAACTCTAATTGAGCGTTATGCTATAAATACGTCTTATGTAGCTCAAGAATTGAAAGATTATAAGAAGGACAAGAATTTCTATTCTGCTTATTTCCTGTCGTCAAAACTTTTAGATTTAAGCTTGTATTTAAGCAAAGACTCGAGGGCAGAAGTTGTGGAATGGTCTAATCTTTATCTTGAAGAAGCAGAACGACTTATTAAAGGAGAAGAACAAAATGAGCACAACGCTTTACAACAACGATGTGATTTGTTAGAACTTCAACAAGAATTAATTTTAAAGCGCCCAAGGAAAGTAATAAGACAGTTAAAGCGACTTAAAGAGGAAGAGATTATAGATAGTAATAGGCCATTTATAGCATTTTTATACTATACAGCATATATGAGTGCTGATAAACCTGAAGATGCAGACCTGTGGAAATCTCAAATTTCTTCAGTAAATTTGAAGAAAGCGCAGTTGCTTATTAATCTCAACAGATAATCTTTTGGAAACTATTATTAACTATTTTGAAACAATTCCGTCTTCTCATAGAAGTATTATCTTAATTGGTGGATTGACACTTTTTTGGTTGTTAGAAGGTGGTTTGCCATTATTCAAGTACAAATACAATAAGTGGAAACATGCCTTGCCTAATCTGTTTTTTACATTAACAACGATTATTGTGAATTTCGCATTAGCATCGTTGCTATACTGGTCTTCCGGTTGGGTTGTAGCGCATAATTTTGGTATTATTAACTGGTTGTTTCCAGATACTCAACCCTTATGGCTTTATGCGTTTCTTGGTGTTTTATTATTAGATTTTTTTGGTGCGTATTTAGCACATTTTGTAGAGCATAAAGTAAAGCCACTTTGGATGGTGCATTTGGTACATCATACAGACCACAAAGTAGATACCACAACAGCAAACAGACATCATCCTATTGAAAGTGTAATTCGTTTTGCTTTTACATTGTTTGGTGTTTTTGCTGTAGGTACACCATTTGCTTTAGTAATGTTATACCAAGCTATGTCTTTAATTTTTACGCAGTTTACACATGCTAATATCAAATTGCCTAAAGATTTGGATAAAGCCTTGAGCTACTTTATCATCTCGCCAGATATGCACAAGATTCATCATCATTACAGATTACCTTATACAGATTCTAACTATGGTAATATTTTTAGTATTTGGGATCGTTTACTTGGTACTTACATGTACATGGATAGAGAAAATCTGGTTTACGGAGTAGATGTTTTTCCAGATGAGGTAAAAAATGGTCAGATAAAAGAACTATTAAAACAACCTTTTCAGAAATATGAAAAACCTACACTCTCTGCAGATGTTGAGGAGTAGCATTATACTTATCTTAGTTATATCTCTAATGAGCTGCAATTCCGAAAAACAATTAGATATACAAGGTCACAGAGGTTGTAGAGGCTTGTATCCAGAGAACTCCATACCAGCTTTTGAAAAGGCCATTGTGTTAGGAGTTACTACCTTAGAATTAGATATAGCCATTTCAAAAGACAATGAAGTTGTAGTATCTCATGAGCCTTTTATGAGTAGAACGATTTGTTTTAATCTACAAGGAGTAGAGATTCCTGAAGACATGGATATGAAGCATAATCTTTATGAGATGACGCACAATGAGATTAAGCAATTTGATTGTGGTACAAAACTTCATCCGACATATCAGGACCAAAAGAAACTAAAAACCTACAAACCACTTTTATCTGAAGTTTTTGAATTAGCAAAAGCTAAAAATCCTGATATTAAATTCAATATTGAAATTAAATCTAAGCCAGAGTATTATGGTATTTATACACCACAGCCAGATGAGTATGTAAAGATTGTTTTAGATGAAATTGAAGAAGGTGGGCTTTTCTCTAATGTAAATTTGCAGTCATTTGATTTGGT
>JASBSE010000320.1 GCA_030149115.1 Winogradskyella sp.
GAAATTAATTTTCGTTTTTGATACTTGTCAAAAGATGATGCCATATAGTGCGGATTAATGATGTAAAAATAAAAAAGAAAACTTATGTAGAGTAATACAACGTTTAGTTTTTAATTGTGTTGTAATACCACTAAATTTGCACCTTATTTCAAGGAAAACAGGAAGATGAAATACAACTTCAACGACATAGAGAAAAAGTGGCAAGACTACTGGGCAAAAAACGAAACCTTTAAAGCGTCTAATAACAGCGACAAACCAAAATACTACGTATTAGATATGTTCCCTTATCCAAGTGGAGCTGGTTTGCACGTTGGGCATCCGCTAGGTTATATAGCAAGTGATATTTATGCGCGTTACAAGCGTCATAAAGGGTTTAATGTGTTGCATCCACAAGGCTACGATTCGTTTGGTTTACCTGCAGAACAGTATGCGATACAAACAGGTCAGCATCCTGCGGTAACGACTGAGGCTAATATTAAAACCTATCGTCGTCAGTTAGACCAAATCGGTTTTTCGTTCGATTGGAGTAGAGAAGTAAGAACCAGCAATCCGGAATATTACAAATGGACGCAATGGATTTTCATTCAGTTGTTTGAATCGTGGTACAATTACGATAGCAACAAAGCAGAACATATTGATACTTTAATCAAAATGTTTGCTTCTGAAGGAAATGCCAATGTAAATGCAGCTTGCGATGATGATATTAATCCGTTTACTGCTAAAGAATGGAACGCTTTTTCAGAGACTGAAAAACAAGATATCCTTTTAAAATACAGACTGACCTATTTAGCAGAAACCGAAGTGAATTGGTGTCCTGCTTTAGGAACCGTTTTGGCTAATGACGAAATTGTAAATGGCGTTTCAGAGCGTGGAGGTCATCCCGTAATCCGTAAAAAAATGACTCAATGGAGTATGCGTATTTCGGCTTATGCAGAACGTTTGCTTCAAGGTTTAGATACGATTGATTGGACAGATGCACTTAAAGACATCCAAAAAAACTGGATAGGTAAATCAGTAGGTGCTTCAGTAACTTTCAATGTGAAAGATCATGATGCAACTATCGAAGTCTTCACAACAAGACCTGATACCATTTTTGGTGTGTCGTTTATGACCTTAGCACCAGAGCACGAGCTTGTGTCGCAAATCACCACAGCAGAACAAAAAGCTGAGGTGGAAGCCTACATAGAAGCCACTGCAAAACGTAGTGAGCGCGACCGTATGGCAGATGTAAAAACTATTTCTGGTGTATTTACAGGTGCGTATGCCGAGCATCCTTTTACCAAAGAACCTATTCCGATTTGGATAGGAGATTACGTATTGGCAAGCTACGGCACAGGAGCTGTTATGGCTGTGCCTTGTGGAGACCAACGTGATTATGACTTTGCAAAGCACTTTAATATT
>JASBSE010000321.1 GCA_030149115.1 Winogradskyella sp.
CATATTAAAGAATAAAAAGAAAATGTTTGAAGGCATTTTATTAACACCTTTAAATCCCCAAACCACTTCTGTCGCATTTTCTCCAACAGCTCGTGTTGTTAGATAAGCATCAGATTGTGATTTCCAAGGTTTGTAAAAACGTAATTGACTTTCAACAGACTTATTTTCTGTAATCTTGATAATTTCTTGTTCCCCTGTACCAACATCTTTATTACCTTCCCACCTAGCAACAAAACCAACAGTAGCATCTGTCCCAGTATGTTCTTGTTTCATATTTGGGTCTTTCTTTTTCCAAGGCGACCATTCATCCTGATTTTTAATATACTTCAAGTAGTTAAAAACTTCGCCTATAGGCTTATTTATGGTAATGCTTCGGCTTACATTATAGGTCTTTGGTGCAACTAGTGCCAATAATACAATAAGGACAATAATGGCGAGTACGATGTAAAGTGCGGTCATCATAATTCTTAATTTTTTTAGTTAGTACTTAAAATTACAAAAATTAATGTTTCGATTTGTAGCGTTCTACAATGGCATCGTAATCTTTCAAAGTTTTTTTAATCCAATCAAAACGCTTTTCAATAATTTCTTCTTCGGTCAATCTCCAGTCTAAATCAGACTTACGCAACCTTGAAGTAACATGCTGAAGGATTATTGCTGCAGAAACTGAAATGTTTAAACTCTCGGTAAAGCCTACCATCGGTATCTTTAAAAAACAATCCGCTTCATCTAATACATTTTGGGACAGGCCTTCTGTTTCGCGTCCAAAAAAGAAACATGATGGTTTGGTAATATCAAAATCAATAAGGTCACAATCTTCTGCATGCGGACTTGTTGCAATAATTTGATAGCCTTTAGATTTTAAATCTTTAATACACGATTTGGTGGTATGGTAACGATTAAGGTCTACCCATTTTTGGGCTCCCATGGCTATTTCTCTATCAATACGTTTAGAGTTTACCTCTTCTACAATATTTACTTCTTGTATGCCAAACACATCACAAGAGCGAATTACAGCACTTGTATTATGCAACTGATATACATCTTCTGTAGCTACAGTAAAATGTTTTGTACGTTGTGCTAATACTTTTTTAAAGCGATCTCTTCTGTTTTCAGTGAGATACGATTCTAAATATTCTAGAAGCTTTGTTTCGTTCATAAAAAGATTATATTTATTGACAAATAAGATACCACTATGAAGCTAAAGTACCTCACGTCCATTCTGTTTCTTTTAATTTTTAAGTTTGCAATTGCTTTTCAGGACAAATCTATTTGTTCTTGTGAATTACTCAAAGAATCTAAAGAGAATGATGAAAAAGTTTCTGTAATTGCCAAAGAAATAGAAGCCTCCTTCCATGATTTGAGTACTGAGGGATTCAATAAATATTTTGACACTGAATCTTTTAAACAAAAACTAGTTAGCGGTATTGATGTTGATTCTAATAAATCTTACGTTAAAGGATTTTTAAATGGTGTCGGCAAAGCTGGAGATAAATTAGCGCTAAAAATATTAGATGAGATTGAAAATGGCGCTTACTACAACCTTATTAATTACAGTTATAATATAGTAGAAAAGTCATACTACTTTACTTTTAGAATGTATTCTGAAGAGACTGGCATAAATTATCACGATTACAGAGTTTGCACCGACGGTGATAATATCAAAGTCAATGACATTTACATTTACTTATCTGGTGAGCATCTTTCTGAAACCTTAAATCGCATATTCAAATTATCGTTAGAGGATGAAAAAAATAATACTATCAACTCTAATGTAAGTACTTTAAGTAGTATGTTTAAAGTAATGAGAGCACAAAGGTTATTACAGGAAGGAAAGGCTAAAGAAGCCTACGAAATTGTAAATAGCATTACAGGACCATTAAAAAATGAAAAGTTCTTCCTTTTAATTAAAGCCTTAATAGCATCTTCATACGATGAGAAAATTTATGAAAACACCCTTGGTGAATTTGCTGAATTATATCCTGATGACCCTACTCTATATTTAAAACTTATAGATTATTATTTTCTGAAGGAAAATTACAAGATGGTTCATATTTATATAGATAAACTGATCTTTGAAACAGAGGATGATTTCTTAAATCTCATGAAAGCTCATGCATATTTACTACAAGAAGACTATATAAACGCTGAGAAAAGTTATAACTATATTAAGATTAATTATCCTGCTAGTTTTTCTGCTCATGTCGGTGAAATGATAAGCCTTACTTTTCAAAATAGATTTGAAGAAACCTTAGCAATAGCCCAAAATCTAGTTGATGATGGTTATGATAAAAAGGAATTAACCGATTTTTTTGAAGAAAAGGAACTCGATGGTTCTAATCAGCTACAAGCCTTTGTAGAATCTAAAATATATAAGGACTGGAAAGCTAAACCTTAAAAAATGAAACACATCGTCGTATTAACAGGTGCTGGAATGAGTGCTGAAAGTGGTGTAAAAACCTTTAGAGACCATGATGGACTTTGGGAAGGACATGACGTAATGAAAGTTGCATCTCCAGAAGGTTTTAGAGAAAACCCAGAGCTAGTTTTGGACTTCTACAATCAAAGACGACGACAACTTAAAGAAGTTCAACCCAACCAAGCACATAAAGATATCGCTTCGCTTGAAGACAATCACAAAGTTACCATTGTAACCCAAAATGTAGATGACTTACACGAGCGTGCTGGCAGTACCAATGTGGTACATCTTCATGGGGAACTAAGAAAAGTACGAAGTACAGTAAACCAAAGAGACATCAAGGTATGGACGGACGACATTCACTTAGGTGATACCTGTGAAAATGGTTACCAATTACGTCCACATATTGTATGGTTTGGTGAAGATGTGCCAATGATAGAAAAAGCTGTTGAAATTTGTCTTACAGCTGACATACTTTTAATAATTGGTACAAGCATGCAAGTGTATCCTGCTGCTGGTTTAATGCACTATGTTAATGACGATACTCCTATTTACTATATAGACCCAAAACCTGCTGTGGTTCGAAATCAGAATATTAATGTAATAGCAAAAACCGCTACAGAAGGCATGAAAGAGATTCTTAAAATGCTCTAATAAAATCTTAAATGATTTCTCTATACATCTTAAAAATTTATATCAAGATATTCTCACAAAAATTACTACCTCAGCTAATTTTTTTTCTATCTAGCCCACAAGCTTAGCTACAATGTCTTTTACTGGTAATATTTCCTTAGTGTGCTCTATACTTGGTCCAGCAACCCAAACCGTTTTATAGGTCGCTTTTTTAGCAGCTTTTTCTGTAGCTTTCATACCTATTGAAAAACGAATCATTTTCACCCACTTTTTCAGTTTCTTGTTTTTATTCAACATACTTTCTATCCAAGTGGATTTTGTTCCTATTTTTTGAACATAAGGAGTATTAATAACTGTGCATGGAGTACCAGAAATGCGCTCGGTCATTACAATATCATTCGCTCCGTAATCTACACAAGCCTGTTTGTATTCATCGGTAACACTCGCCTCTTCAGATGCTATAAAAGGGCTACCAACCGACACACCAACCGCTCCATAACTTAGCATTTTATCAATATCTGATTTTTGTCCCACTCCTCCTGCTGAGATCACAGGTATTTTTAAGTTTTCAACGAGTGTAGCAATTAAATCTTGTGGAGATAAGTTACCTCGATGTCCTCCAGCTTCATTATTAACCGCTACAACAGCATCTGCTCCTAAACTTTCAACTTTTTGAGCGAATCTTAAATCGGTTATGTCACAAAATACTTTTATACCAACGGCATGTGCTTCTCTAATAGTTTCCTCTGGGCTTCCTAAAGATGTTAATATAAAATCACAACCTTCTTCACAAATCACTCTCAACTGATCTTTTGCTCTAGGATTTGATTTATTCACGATTAAATTGAAACCAAAAGCTCCACCTTCTACTTTATTAGCTTTCAACTCTTTAATTGCAGTTCTTAATTCTTCTAAAGTTCTATAATTTAAAGCAGGAATACAGCCTGCTATACCACATTTCATAGCTTCGGTAACCATAGCCACATTAGATACCAAGAACATTGGAGCTTGGATTATTGGGTGCTTTATATTTAGTAATTCGGTTAGTTGAGTTTGCATCTTAGAATTAATTTTTTCAAATATAAAAAATATTATGCACGCATAGCACTTTTATTCTAAAAAGCGATAATAGCCACATTTGAGATAAGCACCTTCAGGAAATGACACAGGATGGTCAATATCGTGCTTGGTCTTTAGAATAGTTTCATACAACCTAAGTTGAGCGTTTAAGGTATGAGCATTAATATCAAAAAAGGTTTGTGCAGTCACTCGTGAGGAACAAGATGCCAAAACCAATAGGCCTTTTTTTGCTGTAAGTTGCACACCTAATTCTGCCAGTTGTGCATATTTTTTCTTTGCTAACTCAACTTCGGATTGTTGTTTAGCAAAGCTTGGAGGATCTATAACAACCACATCATACGTTATGCCTTTAGCGATTAAGTTTTTCATCTCTTCAAAAGCATCACCAGAAATGGTTTTATGTTGTCCAGAATATTCATTAAGCTTTCCGTTTTCCCTTGCAATATCTAAAGCTTGTTTACTAATATCTAAACTCGTGACTTCTTTGGCACCATTAGCCAAAGCATGTACTGAAAATCCACCTGCATAAGAAAACACATCTAAAACCGTTTTCCCTTTACTCAACTCACCTACTCTTTTTCTATTAGCTCTGTGATCTAAGAAATAACCCGTTTTATGACCTTTGATGACATTTGCGGAAAAATTGACTCCGTGC
>JASBSE010000525.1 GCA_030149115.1 Winogradskyella sp.
ATTTATAAAAGTGCCAGAATCCCAAATACCTTTAGTAACTGCTACAGATTCTCTTTGATGGCCTGCATTTCCCCATTGTATATAATCTTCCATTGCGGTATCAGACCCAAAACTATTAGTATTGTAAAGGCCAAATTCACCATCAGCAACGGCAAAATTAACTGAGCTAGCAATATTTATTTCTTCGCCTGGATTTAACATTACAGTGCTAGTCATAGAACTTACCTGACCATAAGCTGGAAAATTACAAAACCAATATCCTGAAATATTTACAGTAGATGATCCGAAATTTTTAAGAGCTACAGAGTTGGTGTTTGGGTCTAGTTTTGAAATTCTAACACTCCTGAACGTTATCCATTGCTCAGCACCATTTTCTGTACCTGAACCACTATAAGCAAAAGGTGCAGCAAGATCTACAAATGTACCTGTGGTCCAAATTCCTTTGGCAACGGCAACAGATTCTCTTTGGTGGCCTGCGCTTCCCCATTGCATATAATCTTCCATAGCAGTAGAGGAACCAAAGCTATTGGTGTTGTATAGACCAAATTCTCCATCGGCTACAGCAAAGTTTACTGAGCTAGGAATGTTTACTTCTTCACCAGGATCTAAACTAGCAACAGAAGTCATAGAGCTTACCTGTCCGTATGCAGGGAAGTTACAAAACCAATAACCAGATATTGGGACATTTGTGCTACCATAGTTTTTTAATGTAACAGAGTTTGTTGCAGGATCTAGTTTGGCAATTCTTACTTGAGCACTAAGGCTAGAAAAGCACATTAGAACTAACGCTAATAAAGCAGTTGTTTTTAGATAGTAATTGTTCTTCATGATTTTTTATTTTAATTGGTTAATAATAGTGCATTGGTCTAGTTTTACTTGTTCTAGCAAATCGTCATAGCCAATAACACGTCCTTTTATCTTTATGTTTTCGTTCTTGTCTGTTGAGGCTTCAAGATTGTCAGAGAATTGACAGAATATTTTATCGTCAATAGTTATATCATTACTATTGATGTCTGTTATTAATCCTGAAACCTCAATAGTTTTGTTTAAAAATTTTTGTTCAGCAGCAACAGAATTCTTAGAAAATAATTGGTTGATTTCAGAAGAAGACATCGTGAATTCTGCTCGTTCACTTTCAATATCTCTGTGGTCTTGGTATACATAATTGTAGCCAAAAATTGCGGCAACAATTACAATAACCAATATTATTATCCACTTACGCATTGCTTGGTGCTTTCTAATTAATTTCTTTCAAATATTAAAGTATCTACACTTCCATCTCCACCACTAACATCTCTTAAGCTAATCATGTTATTACTATGACTAATGATATCCCAATCGTCATTTAAATCACCAAAATCATGATCATCTGGTACTGGAAATGATATATAAAAGTCTATGTCACTGTCTTGACTATCATCATTACTATTACTGTCAGTAACAGACCAAGTACCATTGTAAGTTGTATTACCGTTAGTTGCTGTAATACTACCGTTGGTTCCAAAAGTAAAAGTGTAACCATTAAAGTCGTTGGTTTCATCTGTGCCTGAGTCTATGTAGCTTGTGATTACCCAATCTCCAGATTCTACGGTTGTTTCAATTTGAGCTATTTCTTGCGAATTATCCTGATTACTACCATCATCGTCATCAGAACATGTAAAAGACATTAATGAAAAACTTATCATTAATAAAATGCAGTAAAAAAATCTTGTTTTCATGATTAATTGATTTTAAGGTTTGTTATTAATTACAGTTATTTTCATAACGTATTCTATCATCATCTCCCACTCTTAAGTCTATTTTAGTTTCATCAGAACAGTTTTCTATTTCGTGCAAAATCCAATTGTTATTACATAATGGTAAGGCTGGAACGTTAATTAAAACTTCGAGAGTATTACCAGAGCCACTAGCAGTCCATGTACCATACTCTATTATGGAGTTCCAATACACAGACATAGTGCCATTACTAAAAAAATTGAACTCGTAGCCATTGTATGCATTGTCGTAATCATTTCCATCGCGCTCAAGTTTATCAACTTCCCAATCAGTGCAGCTAATAAGTAAATCTTCTAGTTGTGATGGTGTACAGTTGTCACAGTCATCATCACTATAATCATAGTCATCATCTTCATCACATAAGTTAATAGAATAGTCTATTACTATTTCCAACTCATCAAAATTGTTTATAACAACTTCAGAATTGTCAAATAAGATTAACGTTAAGGGAAAATTTAGGGTCGTTATATTATCTTCATCAAGATCATCTATAAAATCAAAAAGTTGATTATCGTTTTCAATTGTAATGGTTTCTAATAGCTCATTATTTGGGTTAAATATTGATGCTTCAATAGGAAATGTAAAGTCGATACATTCTATATCATCATCGTATTCATTTTCTCCATTACAGCTATCAGTATACGACTCAAATTCTGACAAAGTGTTTATGGTTATTTCTGAGTAATCTGATAAAACAATTGTAATAGGAAACTCAATATTTAAAGTGTTATCAATTTCAGATTGATCAAAAACACACTCAATAACAGCATAATCACTTGCCGAATTTACGTCTATATCTACACCATTAACATTTACAGTGTATGGAAAAGCGATATCAAAACAATTTGCTCTATCAACTATATTATCCAAAGAGCCATCATTTGAAGCAGTTCTCTTTATAAGAGCAGCTATATTTGTGTTGGCTTCTAAAATTTCCTCATCAGGTGTTTGAATAAACTCCCTTTCTTCTTTTCTACAAGACGAAAAAACCAAAGAAAAAATTAGTAATGTTATAAATAATTTCAGTTTCATAATGACTAAAGTTTTATTGCCATTTAATATAAAACAACTCACTTTTAAAAACTACTGAACTTTTTCAAAAAAATATTTATATACCTTTAGGCAAACTTTTTAACCTTGTCTAAAAATCTTAGTGAAAATATCTGTGAAGAAGCAGCATTTGAGCGTATTTACAATAAATACTCAGATGATGTTCACAATTTCTTATACTACAAATATGGTGCTGAGTATAATCCTAGAGACAAAGCGCAAGAAGCTTTTATAAAGTTGTGGGATAATTGCAAGCAAGTCACTTTTGCTAAGGCTAAGTCTTTTTTGTTTACGGTTGCAAATAATTTGATGCTTAATGAAATTAAGCATCAAAAAGTGGTTTTAAAATATCAAAAAAACAAACCAACGCATTACACAAATGAAACTCCAGAATTTATAATGGAGCAAGAACAGTATTTGGAAAAATATAAAAACGTACTCGCAAGTTTAAAGGAAGAGCAACGTGTAGCTTTTTTATTAAGTAAGGTTGAAGGGAAAAAGCACAGTGAAATTGCCGATATGCTGGGAGTTACCCAAAAGGTAGTGGAATATAGGATTTATACAGCTTTTAATATTTTGAAAAAAGAGCTTGAGAATTTTAAAATAAAATAATCAGGAGATTCGAAAGGTGAGTTGTTATATATTTAAGAGTCAAATTTTATGATTGAAGATAAGTTATTAAATAAGTGGCTAAATGATGACCTTACAGATGCTGAAAAAGATGCATTTAGTAAGCGAGAAGACTTTGCTCTTAATCAAAAGATAATTGAGGATTCAAAATATTTCAAAGCTTCAGAATTTTCTAAGGCTGACGATTTTGAAACCTTTAAAGCAAAATATAAAGTAAGATCGTCTGTAAAACGTCTAAATTGGCTAAAACCAGTGTTAAGAATTGCAAGTGTTTTGGTTATTGGCTTGGCGATTTATTTTACCATGTTTATGAATGATAGCATGGTTGAACAACATACTCAATTCGCTGAAAAAACTACTATTAAACTTCCTGATTTATCTAGTGTAACTTTAAATGCTGATTCAGAAATTACATATGATAAAGATTCTTGGTATGATAGTAGGCAACTAAATCTTAAAGGTGAAGCCTATTTTAAAGTAGCCAAAGGAAAAACGTTTGATGTTATTACAGATAATGGTGTAGTAACTGTTGTTGGAACGGAGTTTAATGTAAAAGCAAGATTAGATTATTTTGAAGTTATTTGTTATGAAGGTATCGTAAAAGTTACGTCAGATACAATTACAAGACAATTGTTGGCAGGGGATACGTATCGCATTTTAAATAATAAATTTAGTCAAGATAAGTTAGGTGCTATCCAGCCAGAGTGGATTGAAAACAGAAGTAGTTTTAAAGCTATTCCATTTAGAGAAGTAGTCTCTGAGTTAGAACGCCAATTTAATGTAAAAGTAACTTTTAAAGACACAAAAACAACACGATTGTTTTCTGGTGGATTTACTCACAATAATTTAGAAAAAGCCCTTTCTGCCATAACTCAGCCTATGAGTTTAACCTATAAAATTAGTTCACCCAACCAAGTGCTAATTTATGGCGATACAGATTAAGCAGTACATAATAGTACTACTTCTTAGTTTTAGTTTTTCTTTCTGTGCTTTTTCACAAGAGACTGAGAGCAGGATGTCTTTGTCCGAAATTTTACCAATATTAGAACAACGCTATAAAGTTCAGTTTAATTATGCCGAAGATTCTGTTTCTGGCATTTTAGTCAAGCCACCACAAAGCAAATTATCACTAAAAGAGGTGTTGAACTATCTGGAAATTCATACTGATTTTCAATATCAAATTACTGAAGAAAATATGGTTTTGGTAATTGCTAACAAGGCGACTTTTGATTTGCAAAGACTGTCAGAAGTTATGGTGTCTGGTTACATTGTAAAAGGAATCAATAAGCTAAGCAACGGTTCTTTTGAAATTAAGGTCTCAGAGTTTGATATTCTTCCTGGTTTGGTAGAGACTGATGTTTTGCAGGCTGTGCAAGCCTTTCCTGGTATACAGAGTATTAATGAAACGGTTTCTAACATTAATATAAGAGGTGGGTCCCACGACCAAAATTTAATTCTGTGGGATGATATAAAAATGTATCAATCAGGTCATTTTTTCGGTCTAATTTCTATGTTTAATCCTCAGATAACACAACGCGTTTCTCTAACAAAAAATGGCTCGCCTACAGAATTTACAGATGGCGTTTCTGGTACAATATCTATGGAAACCGAGAAAGATGTTAATGAAACATTTAACGGAAATATTGGTGTCAATTTTATTGATGCCAATGGCTTTGTAGATGTTCCAATTGGTAAAAAATCATCATTGCAAGTTGCAGCCAGAAAAGCTTTAAGCGATTTTACAGAGACTCCTACGTATAATAATTTTTTTGAGCGTATATCACAAGACACAGAAGTAGAAAGTAATTCCATGAGTATTACAAACTCTGACAAAACTTTTGATTTTTATGATGCTTCATTACGTTGGATTTATAAGATAAATAAGAACGACAGATTAAGGGTTAACTTTATAAATGCAGCAAACGAATTGGTTTTTAATGAGAATACTACAATCAATTCTGTTGAAGACTCTAGAGAGAGCAGTCTATCTCAAAATAGCATTGCAGCAGCAATTTCTTACTCTAGGACTTGGAATACCAAATGGCAAACCGTTTTTGAAGCTTA
>JASBSE010000344.1 GCA_030149115.1 Winogradskyella sp.
TATATGGAAACACACTTAAATTAAACAATATGGGATTTTTAAAACATTTATTAAGAGGAAGTTATGGTCATCATTCCAACAAGCATCAACGTAAAAATAATGACCCAAGATTTGATGAACCCAAGGTTGTTGTGAGATGTATAAAATGCGGCAAAAACAATCCTGAAAATGCTTCTTTTTGTCAACATTGTGGCGAGCCTTTAGGTAAAGTAAAATGCAAAAGTTGTGAAGAACCAATACCTATGGATGCAAAATTTTGTTCTAAATGTGGCACTGAAGTATAGTTAAAAACCTTATAAAAAAGAACTCTAACTTTTACCAATATTTCATATATAGCTTTAGGTTAAAGATTTATAGCAAGAAAGTTTATGACATAATTGGAATACAAAATGTAAATAACCGAACTATATGAAATTAATGAATGACAGATTGTACCACAAAATATTCAACGGTGCCATTATTATGATTTTAATTATAACTGTTTCTTTGGGAATCGGGATGCTTGGGTATTATTATTTTTTGAAATTAAGTTGGATTGATAGCTTTTTAAACGCTTCAATGATTCTTACAGGAATGGGTCCCTTAGATGAAGCACAAACCGATGCTGGCAAATTGTTTTCTGGAATTTATGCCTTGTATTCTGGGATAATTTTCCTTTCGGCCATAGCAATCTTTATCTATCCCATTATTCAAAAAATTGGGAAAAAATTTGAACACCACCACTAATAACAATTATAATTTCTCAATATGCTCTTAAATAAAAGAATATCCATTGTCAATTTTATTAAAACCATAAAGTTTGATATTGTATTTATTGTATCTTATGCTGTAGCTGTGGGTATTTTGGACCAATATGGTTTTTTGTCAAAAATCTCTATTCCAATTGGTGTTACTGCTGTTTTTGGCACTGCGGTAGCTTTGCTTTTGGGTTTTCGAACCAATCAAGCTTATGAGCGCTGGTGGGAAGCCCGTATTATATGGGGCGCAATTGTGAATGATTCCCGAACACTGGTCAGACAATGTGTTTCATTTTTCAAAAGGAGCAACGGGCAGTACGATATT
>JASBSE010000372.1 GCA_030149115.1 Winogradskyella sp.
AGTTAGTGTAACTTCTGGTATGTCTCAATGGTTAGTTATCGGTGGTTTAATCTTAGGTGCAGCGGCAGGTGTCGGATTTGGATATTGGATTGCAGTTGCAGGTTTAGTATTTATGAGCTTTGCAACCTTATTCAGTTTTATCACATTGCCAGTAGAGTACGATGCCAGTAATAGGGCGTTAGCTTGGTTGAAAGCTAAGAATATAGTGACACCAGAAGAATACAAAGGCTCTGAAGATGCTCTAAAATGGGCAGCAAGAACCTATTTGGTAGCTGCTATTGGTGCATTAGCCTCATTATTATATTGGGCACTACAGGTGTTTGGAGGTAGAGACTAATAGTTTAGCACAAGTTGAAATAATACTAAAAAGCTTTCTTTAATTAGAAAGCTTTTTTGTTTTAGCTTCAAAACTATCTATCTCTTAAAAAGGTTATATTTATCCCTTAAATGAAATCTTTCCGTTTGTGAAAAAAGTGATTGTTATTGGTGCTGGTCCTGCTGGTATCGCTGCTGCTTATAAGTTAAGTAAAGAAGGAGCTGAGGTAAAAGTGTTTGAAGCATCTCCATACATTGGTGGTATGTCAAGAAGTTTTGACCTTTGGAACCAGCGCGTGGATTTAGGACCACATCGTTTTTTTTCAAAAGAACCCAAAGTAAACGATTTTTTTGATGAGATTATAAAAGATGATTACACCATTGTTAACCGAATCACTCGCATATACTATAACAATCGGTTTTTTGATTATCCATTAAAATTATTCAATGTACTATCTAATCTCAATCCGTTTGTAATTGTTTCAATTTTATACCACTATTGTCGTCAACGCTTGTTCCCTATTAAAAACCCGAAAAGCTTTGAAGAATGGGTAACCAATAGGTTTGGGTATAAGCTCTACAGTATCTTTTTTAAAAATTATACGGAAAAATTATGGGGAATTCCTGGTTCTAAAATTGATGCGGATTGGGCTGCTCAAAGAATAAAAGGCTTATCGCTTACCGAAGCTGTGATAAATTCAGTAAAAGGAAACAAAGGCAATAAGCATAAAACTTTAGTGGACGTGTTTAAATATCCCAAAAATGGAACAGGTGCGTTGTATGATAAAGCTGCAAACTCTATAATTGAAAATGGTGGTGTTATCCTTAAGGAGTATCCTGTAGAAGAGCTTATCATAGAAGATAATGTGTGTAAAGGCATAAAGACTGTGGATGGAGAAGTGCATTATGCAGATAATGTGGTATCATCTATGCCAATAACATCTTTGATAAAAGGAATTTACAATGTGCCTAATGATGTCATTGAGGCAAATTCTAAATTGTATTTTAGAAATACAATATTGGTTTACTTAGAGATAAACAGAGATGATTTATTTAAGGACAATTGGATTTATATTCACTCGCCTCAGGTAAAACACGGAAGAATTACCAACTTTAGAAATTGGTGTCCAAGTCTTAACGGAACAAGTAAAAGTACCATACTTTGTATGGAATTTTGGGCTTTTGACAATGACGATATTTGGAGTGCTACTGACGAATATTTAGCAAATAAAGCCATAGCTGAGCTAAAAGAGTTGAATCTTATTGATAAAAACGAAGAATGTAAAAAGCATAAAATCTTAAGAGTTCCAAAATGTTATCCTGTATACGAAACAGGTTATAAAAAACACTTAAAGACTATTGAGCAATTCTTAAATAGTATTGAACATCTTATGCCTATTGGTCGCTATGGTGCTTTTAAGTACAACAATCAAGACCATTCTATTTTAATGGGTGTTTTGGCTGCTGAAAATATTCTTCACGATAAAGGGGTTGATCTTTGGGAAATTAATACGGATACAGAGTATCAAGAAGATGGAGAGGTTAAGGATGTTTTAATTCAGTAGTTACTTTACTACGACCTTTTATACGTTTCCACAATGCGGTTATACCGTAGATTGAAGCAAATGTGTAGAATGGTAAAACTGGCACTATAAATCGAGCTGCACCTAAAGGACCAGTAAGAGCAGAAATATAAATGATAATACCAATGACTATCCACCATAACAACTTGTTCTGTTTAAATAAGCCAACAACAAACCACGTAAAACCTATGAATTTTACAATGCTCAGAGCAAGAATGGTAACAAACAATAGAATGATGATAATAGATTGAGTTTTAAAGTAATCAATTACGCCTGAAACACCATTCTCGTTAAGATGTTTTAAGATACCAACTTCATCAGAATTTTTTAGATTAAAAAAGTTTGCTATATCAAATCGTCCTGGGTCAACAAAAAATCTCGCGCTCCCTTTTATGTGAAAAATACCATAAGACAACAAGTCTTTTTTAATATATTCTGCAACAAGTTCGTTTTTGAGTTTTAGTCGGTTCTTGTAGTTTTCAACAGCTTCACTTTCCTCTTTAATTTTAGAGTTGATGTTTTGTGCATAATCCACTCCATATTTGTTGGTATGGAAATACCGCAAGTTATAATTTACCAAGTTGATTTGTTGAATACTAGAGAAATTATAACTGCCAGTTCTATTGTAATTCCATTGACAGTAAAGCATCACTGCTACAATGGGAATTATGGCTTTAAGAGTGCCAAAACGTACTTTAATCTGTCTACAGACTAAAAAAGTTACTAAAATATTAGGAATGACGAATAAATAAAAAACAGGTTTTGTAAGAAATAATAAGATGACAAGCAGTTGATAATACCACAGATACGACGTCCTTTTTTGAGAAATGATAAGATAAAGCAAATAGATGCTTAGTGTTATTAAAAACTGAAGCAACATTTCACTCATCATTAAGTTGGCATAGATAAATTGGCTTAATGAGAGGAAAATAAAGAGAAACAATACAACCCGTTTTGACTTGCCAAAAGATGCTTCAAAAATGGATTTTACTATTAAAATTGACGAAATAGATAGCACATTTTGAACTAGAAATAACAAAGTATAAGACTTCAAAAACAAGGAAAAAACGAGAATGAATATCGAATATAAAGGAGGTCGCTTAGTGTAATCTTCTATTTCTATAACATCATTGATATTGCCACTATAGAATTCAAAATGATTAAGAATGTTCGACGCTAAATTGTAATACTCTTCCGAATCGAGAAGAATAAAAGTAGTGTTGTAACAAATATTATAAAGAAAAAATAATAAATGGTATATTACTAATACCAAGACGAATCTGTCTTTAACAACTTTGTTGTAAATAGAATACACAACTGACATTATATCTTAATCTGTCTGTTAATCTGCTGTTGTAACGAAATAAATGTTTCTGTTCTTGAGACACCTTTAATACCTTGTATTTCGGTATTAAGCAGATGCATTAAATGTTCATTGTCTTTAGATAGGATTTTTATGAAGATACTCCATTCGCCAGTGGTGTAATGGCACTCTATAACTTCTGGAACACGTTGAAGTTGTTTTACAGCCTCAGGATTACTTACGGCTTTGTCAAGATACACACCAACAAAAGCCATTGTAGTATAGCCGAGAACTTTTGGGTTAATAATAAACTTAGAACCTGCTAATAGCCCAGATTTTTCAAGTTTTTTAAGACGCTGATGTATAGCTGCACCAGAAATACCAACATTTCTGGCAATTTCTAAAACAGGAGTTCTGGCATCTTCCATTAAAGCTCTTAGAATCTTCTTGTCAATACCATCTATGTAAATCCCTTTATCGTTAACTTTCATGATTTCTTCTTTTAAATCGAAAGTTAAAAATAAGAAAAGGATTATAAATTTTAAAGATTAAGAGGGTTATACCCTAAATATGGCACTTTCTTTTCTTTAAATTGTACACCATAAGCTTTTAGTTCTTCTAAAATAGGAGTGTAAACTTCTTTAGAAATCGGGATTTGTACACCAGGTGTTTTTATCTTACCGTTTAGAATGTCTAATGTTGCCATTGCTACTGGTAAGCCTACAGTTTTAGACATGGCAGTGTAAGTTTGGTCTTCACCAACCACAACCATTGTAGAATCAATTTGACGCTTTTCACCGTTAATTTCGTATCCAAACTTGTGATACATGACTATCATGTCTTTATCTTCAGGGTCTAGTGTCCAGCTGTCCATTAGAATCTTTTGCAAAATTTGTGCAGGAGTTGCTTTGTCTAATTCTACCATTTTATCAGCACTGAAAAGATCGAGCTCTAAAAACTTATCCCAAACAATATCATCTTGGTCAATTTTAAGTGCGTGTCTAAATTTAAGTTCAACTGAATCTGTTGGGCTGTATGGTAAAAACGCATTAACAAAGTCTCTGTAGCTCATGTTTTTGCTATCATCTATAGTGTAACTGTCGTCGGTCATTCCTAATTGTACAAAGACATTCCATGCTCTACTAAAACCAACACGTCTCATAGTGCCTCGATATAAGGTTCGTACATGGTCTAAATCATAAACATGTTGATATTTTAAAGAATCTCTGTTGGCATAAGCTTCAAAACGACCATAACCATCAATATCTAAGAACTCTGTACGTCTGAATAATCTACCATAAGGAATATATTTAAACTGCTTTTCCTGTAAAAATTTAGCGGCTCCTCCTTGTCCCGCAACAACCACATTTCTTGGGTTCCATGTAAATTTATAATTCCAAAGGTTGTCATCACTTTCAGGAGCGACTAAACCACCAGTAAACGACTCAAACAAAATCATTTTACCACCATTATCTCTAATACGATCAATAACTTGCATGGCACTCATATGGTCTATACCAGGATCCACACCTATTTCGTTCATAAAAACGAGATTATTGGCTTTTGCATCCTCATCCAAAGCTTCCATTTCTTTACTTACATAAGATGCTGTAACCATGTGTTTTTTATAAGTAACACAATCTTTGGCTACTTCAATATGAAAACGAGCAGGCAACATAGAAATAACAATGTCAGCGTTTTTAACTGCTTTGCTTCTTGAGTTTGCATCAAAAACATCTAAGTGAATGATGTTTACATCATTATGGTCGCTGACTAGCTTTTTGGCATTTTCAACATTAAGATCTCCTATGGTAATCTGAAGGTTTTCGGACTGAGATTTGTCTAGTAAATATTTTATAAGGTATGATGAAGATTTTCCTGCACCAATAATTAAAATCTTTCGCATAGTGGCTTTATATGACTAATTTTGTAATGCACGAAAGTAATAAATACACTAAGCAAAAGAAACCAAAAACAGACTTTACTTATGAACAAAAGAATATTAGTAGCAGGAACAATTTTAGGAATCTTAGGAATAGTTTTAGGTGCTTTTGGAGCGCATGGCTTGGAAAAACTGGTTAATGCTGATGCTGTAAATACGTTTGAAACAGGTGTACGTTATCAAATTTATCATGCCTTTTTTCTTCTCATTTTAGGAGGAACTAGTTTTGTGAATTTAAATACAAAGAAGATTGTTTTTTATCTTGTGATAGTTGGTGTTTTATTCTTTTCTGGCTCTATATATGGTTTGGCAACCAATGAACTCTCAAGTTTTGATTTCAAGACTATTGCTATGATTACACCAATAGGAGGTTTGTTGTTAATCTTGTCTTGGGTAATGGTATTAATCGGTATTATAAGAAATAAGGTCGATTAATGTAGTTTAGGTATGTCTTTTTAAAATAAAGTTATAATTTTGCAGCCTAAACAACACAAAAATTATGGTAAACCATACTCCTTCAGCGAAAACGATTTCGTTAGAAAACTATGGCATTAAAGATGCCAAAATCCACTATCAAATGACTCCAGATCAACTTCATTATGAAACCATAAACAAAGGTCAAGGAGTTGAAGCATCGTCAGGTGCACTTGCTGTTAATACAGGTGAGTTTACAGGACGTTCTCCTATGGATAGATTTATCGTTAAAGACGATATTACAAAGGACAAAGTTTGGTGGGGAAATATCAACATTCCTTTTGATAGTGAGAAGTTTGATAAACTTTACGACAAAATCACAAATTACCTATCTGAGAAAGAGGTTTATGTTAGAGATAGCTATGCCTGTGCAGATCCAAATTACAAAACCAATATTCGTGTTATAAACGAGTATCCTTGGAGTAATTTATTTGCATACAATATGTTTTTACGTCCAACAGAAGAGGAGTTAAAAGACTTTTCACCTGAGTGGACAGTAATCAACGCTCCTGGTTTTATGTCAGATGCTGAGGTAGATGGTACACGTCAGCATAACTTTGCAATTTTAAATTTCACAAAAAAGACTGCTATAGTTGGAGGAACGGGTTATACAGGAGAAATTAAAAAAGGTATTTTTTCAGCATTAAATTTTGAATTACCTGTTTTCAAAAATACATTACCAATGCACTGTAGTGCTAATGTTGGTAAAGATGGTGATACAGCAATTTTCTTTGGATTATCAGGTACAGGTAAGACAACATTGTCTACAGATGCTAACCGTAGCTTAATTGGTGATGACGAGCATGGTTGGACTAGCGAAAATACTGTTTTTAATTTTGAAGGTGGTTGCTATGCAAAAGTTATCAATCTTTCTCAAGAGCAAGAACCAGAAATATATGGTGCCATCAAAAAAGGCGCTATTCTAGAAAACGTAATTATGGATGAAAAAGGCAATGTAGATTTTGCTGATACATCAATTACCCAAAATACTAGAGTAAGTTACCCTATTTATCATATTGAAAACATTAAAACACCGTCAATTGGTGAAAATCCTAAGAATATTTTCTTTTTAACAGCAGATGCCTTTGGTGTATTGCCTCCAATTTCAAAGTTAACTCCTGCGCAGGCTGCTTACCATTTCATCTCTGGTTATACGGCAAAAGTAGCGGGTACTGAAGCTGGTGTAGTAGAACCACAGCCATCGTTTTCTGCTTGTTTTGGTGCGCCATTTATGCCGTTACATCCAACAGAATATGCAGATATGCTAAGTAAGAAAATGAAAGAAGCTGGTGTTAATGTTTGGTTGGTGAACACAGGTTGGACAGGAGGTCCTTACGGAGTAGGTACACGTATGAAATTAAAGTATACACGTGCTATGATTAACGCAGCTTTAAATGGAGATTTAGGGCTTTATGATTATGACCATTACCATATTCACTCTGTGTTTGGTGTGGCTCAACCAAGACAATGTCCTGGTGTGCCAACAGAGGTATTAAGTCCTAGAACAACATGGAACGATGATGAAGCTTATTACAAAATGGCATTTAAATTAGCTAATGCCTTTAGAGATAACTTTAAGAAGTTTGAATCGTATGCTTCTGAAGAAATTAGAAGAGGTGGTCCACAGCGTTATGCACTTTAAGATGAGATGGAAACATAAATAAATAAAAAAGCGATTCTAAATTTAGAATCGCTTTTTTTATATCAAAGTAATAAGATTATTTTCCTTTATTAACACTGTCAATATATTTCTGTAATGCCATTGTCATAGATGGTGTCTCTGGAGTTGGTGCAGCGATATCTACACGAAGTCCTTTTTCCTTTACAGCTTTTATTGTTGTATTACCAAACACAGCAATACGAGTATCATTTTGTTTAAAATCAGGGAAATTATGGAATAAAGATTCAATACCTGAAGGGCTAAAGAATACTAATATATCGTAATACACATTAGCTAAATCAGATAAGTCACTAATTACAGTTTTGTAAAATGTAGCTTGTTTCCAATTCACTCCAAGGCTATCTAAAGTATCAGGAATAATAGGTTTTACCTTATCAGTAGTAGGCAATAAAAATGCTTCGTCCTTATACTTTTTAATTAAAGGTGTTAAGTCTTCAAATGTACGTTTACCAACATAGATTTTACGCTTTCTGTAAACCACATATTTTTGCAAATAATAAGCAACAGCTTCAGACTGGCAAAAGTATTTCATAGTATCAGGCACTTTAAAGCGCATTTCGTCTGCAACTCTAAAGAAGTGATCTACAGAATTTCTACTAGTAAGTATAATAGCAGTAAACTTGCTAAGATCTATTTTTTGTTGTCTGATTTCTTTTGCTGAAACACCTTCTACATGTATAAAAGGTCTAAAGTCTACTTTAACTTTTTGCTTCTCTTGCAAGTCAAAGTACGGAGAATTCTCTATTTTAGGCTCTGGTTGCGATACTAAAATCGTCTTCACTTTCATATATAAACCCCTTTATTTTAAACGTTATACTCGCTAATCACCTTATATAAAAGCACATAAGGCGCAATTTCGAGAGCGCAAAGATACAATAAAAAATAGAAAAAATTGGGATTTATTATTTTTTGATAGTTTCTGAATGAAGTCGCAAACCCAATGAGATTTATTAAAAAAATCACAATAAAAGATGTAATTATTACAATTTTTGGGTTTGTGCCTGTGTACAGTAGCAACAAGTTAGAAAAGACTAACACCAACCCAGAATAATTAAGAAACGTCATCTTTTGAAATAAATAAGCATCAATAATACTATCTATTTCAAAAAGACTTGCAATGAGGCGTTCTAATAATGTTTTAATGATTACTACTGTTGCAACTGCAAGTAATAATTTTAGAAATGAAATTAACTCAAAAGCTAAATGAGAAACAAAAGTGGAATAACAGAAAAATAAAAATATACTTCCAGAAAACACCAAGTTAAGAAATAAAAGACCGTCAAAAGGATCAATGAACTTTTGGTCTTTACTGTAGATTTTAAGGTATTTAGAATTTCCTATTATAGATATAAAATCACCAAAGCGCAATGTATTTAGGTATTTGGCCATTGTTATAGCAAAAATCCCAAAAACAGTAAGTATTGTAAACCACTCGTGAGTAATATAATCCCTCATATTGCTAAATTATAAAGAAAATAAGGCTTAACATAATTAAAATCTTAATAAAGCTATAACAGTTTTTAATCCACTAAAAACTTTACATTTGTCAAAATTCTATTAGCACTACAAAAACGTGTTTTAAAAGTATTTGCATGTCTGACGCACTTGTAATAATCCCAACATACAATGAGATTGAAAATATAGAAACTATTCTTAGAGCTGTATTTTCACAAGATAAATTATTTCATGTACTAGTGGTAGATGATAATTCACCTGATGGTACGGCAAATAAGGTGAAATCGTTACAAAAGGAGTATTCTAATCAGCTACATTTGTTGCAACGCGACAAAAAAAATGGCTTAGGAGCTGCTTACATAGCAGGTTTTACATGGGCGTTGGAAAATTCTTATGACTTTATTTTTGAAATGGATGCCGATTTTTCGCATAATCCAAATGACTTAATAAAGTTATATAGTGCGTGCGCTGTTAATGATGCCGATATAGCGGTTGGTTCTAGATACGTTAAAGGAATTACGGTAGTTAACTGGCCACTATCTAGAATACTGCTTTCTTATGGTGCCTCTCGCTATGTGAGATTGATAACAGGCATGAGAGTAAAGGATTCTACCGCAGGATTTATTTGTTACAAAAGAAAAGTTTTAGAATCCATTAATTTAAGAAAAGTGAAATTTGTAGGATATGCTTTTCAGATTGAAATGAAATTTAAAGCTTATAAAAAAGGCTTTAAAATTGTTGAAATTCCTGTTATTTTTAAAGATAGAATTAAAGGCAAATCAAAAATGAGCGGAAGTATTATTTATGAAGCTATTTTTGGAGTTATTGGATTGAAATTGAAAAGTTTATTTACTAAGTCTTAAGGAACATGAAGAGACAAACCCTCATAAAGAACGCTAAAATTGTCAACGAAGGAAAAATCGTTGAAGGCGATATATTCATAGAAGACGATCTTATAAAAGAAATAGATAGTTCTATCAGCGTTAAGTCTGCTGATATTACTGTAATAGATGCCGAAGGTAATTACGTTTTACCAGGTATGATTGATGATCAGGTACACTTTAGAGAACCAGGTTTAACGCACAAGGCCAATATAGAAACAGAATCTAAAGCAGCTTTGGCAGGCGGTATTACATCTTTTATAGAAATGCCTAATACCAATCCTCAAACCACAACGGTAGAAAAGTTGGAAGAAAAATTTGCAATCGCAGCCGAGACTTCGTATGCTAATTATTCGTTTATGTTTGGTGGCACCAATGATAATTTAGATGAAATTCTAAAAGTAGATCCAAAAACAGTCGCTGGCTTAAAATTATTTTTAGGATCATCTACTGGAAATATGTTAGTAGACGATCCAAAAGTTATAGAGAAAATATTTTCTAGTACAGATATGGTTATCTCAGTGCATTGTGAAGATGAAGCTACGATACGAGAAAATCTGGCAAAATATAAAGCGGAGTATGGAGATGATATTCCAATGGAAAAACATCCAATTATAAGAAGTGAAGAAGCTTGTTACCTATCGTCGTCTAAAGCTATTGAGCTGGCAAAAAAGACAGGAGCAAGATTACATGTGTTTCATTTATCAACAGGAAAAGAAACGAGTCTGTTCTCAAACAAAATTCCATTAAAAGATAAGAAGATTACAGCAGAGGTTTGTATACACCACTTATGGTTTTCAGATGAAGATTATGCTAAAAAAGGAAGCCATATTAAATGGAATCCTGCTGTAAAAACGTCAAAAGACAGAGAGCAGTTGCTTAAGGCATTACTCGATGATAGAATTGATGTTATAGCAACAGACCACGCACCACATACTCTCGAAGAAAAAAATAATCCATATACAAGTGCTCCTTCAGGTGGACCATTAGTACAACATGCTTTAGTCGCACTATTAGAGATGCATCATCAAGGTAAAATTTCTATCGAAAAGATTGTAGAAAAGGCATGTCATAATCCAGCCATTCTTTTTGATGTAGAAAAACGTGGCTATATTAAAGAAGGTTATTTTGCAGATTTAGTTATTGTAGATATAAATAGTCCTTGGACAGTAAATAAAGGTAACATTTTATATAAATGTGGCTGGTCTCCATTTGAAGGCAATACTTTTAAAAGTAGAATAACACATACTTTTTTGAATGGGCAGCTGGTTTACAACAATTTTAAAGTATTAAACGTTAAAGCAGCAAAACGATTAACTTTTAATAGATGAAAAGATATTTGTTCTTAATAGGTTTATTGGTTTTGGTGTTTTCTTGCGAAAAGAGAAGTAAACCTCCAAAGCCTAATAATCTTATTTCTAAAGATAAGATGGAGAATATCTTATATGATCTTTACGTCATTAATGCAGCAAAAGGTGTTAATAGAAAATTATTAGAGGAGAAAGGTATCGTGCCAGAGTCTTATGTTTTAAACAGGCATCAAATAGATAGTGCTCAATTTGCTGAAAGTAACGCATACTATGCTTTTGATCCAGATTTGTACAAAACAATGGTTGAGAAGGTAAAGTTGAGGTTAGAGAATGATAAAAAGAATTTTGAAGATCAGGAAAAAAAGGCGAGTAAAGAAGCTAACCGAAGAAGAGATTCTATCAATAGAATAAATGAAAGGAGAAGAGACTCTATCAAAAAAGCTTTAAAAAAGGAAGTAAGTAGTTGATTTAGCTTTTCTTCAAATCTTTTTGATACAATTCACAAATTTCTTCAACGGACTGATCAATAGGTTTAAACTCAAATTCTAATACATTTTTAATTTTAGAACTATCATATTTAGTTATGCTGGTTGCAGATTTTGCGGTTTGTTTTACAAAACTTCTTCGAGAGCCAGTAAGTTTATGTCTTAACCAATCTATTCTCCAAACGATATTAAGAAGCCAAGGTTTAGCCTTTTTTTTAGGTGGTTTTACATTTAGATTCTTTGCTACTTTACATTGAAAATCTTTAAAACTGAGATTTTCAGAAACTAGTATGAAATTTTCGTTTTTAATGTTGCTATTCATAAGCAAAACCATAGCATCAAACACATCAAATACATCAATATACCCAACAACTCCATTCACATAGTATTTCATGCCTTCATGTATTTTTCCGAATAAATTACCACTACTACCACCTTTCCAATAGCCAGCGCCAAGTATAATCCCGGGATTAACAATAATAGCATCTATGCCTTCTTGTGTGCCACGCCAAACTTCTAGTTCTGCACCATACTTAGTAATGGCATAAACACTATTGTCGTCTTCAGGATTCCAAGCTGTTTGTTCTGTAATAAGTTTTGATGAATCTTCATGATGTCCAATTGCGGCAATGGAACTTACATAACATAATTTTTTTACAGAATTACTAATGCACAGATTAACAATGTTAGCAGTGCCTTTAATATTAATTTTACGCAATTGATGGTATTTGTCAGGTTCAAAAGAGACAAACGCTGCACAATGATAAACATGTGTAATACCCTCAAAAGCTTTCTGAAGTTTTGGGATGTCATTGAGGTCAGCTTCTACCCAATCAATAGTATTAAATAGGTTTTCAGCATTATCAGAAAAATAAGCAAAAACATGAGCGACTCGCTTTAAAGTTTTCTCTCGTCTATAGATTGCACGTACACTTTGCCCATTTGAGACCAACTTGTAAAGCAAATGCGAACCAACTAATCCTGTTCCTCCGGTAACTAAAATCATAAGGCTAAATTACGTTAAAATTGTCTTTTGTCTTTTAATGTGGAAACATATCTTTGCTCTTATCTAACACACACTATATATAATGAAGAATTTTGTTGAAGAATTAACATGGAGAGGTATGTTGCACCAAAGCATGCCAGGAGTAGA
>JASBSE010000374.1 GCA_030149115.1 Winogradskyella sp.
TACTTTTCCACCACACCTTCTAAATAAGTTACAGGACTGTAATACACAGCATCTCTTGGTGAATACCCTCTAACCTGACCATAAGTAACACGCAACGTACTATTTGCATCAGGGAAATAACGCTCATTTGGTAAAGCTTTCATTAAAGCTGTCATATACTCAGTTTGTAATGCTGAAATGACATCATTTTTTTGTTGAAATTCTGCATCAATCGTATTAAAAAACTCATCAATAATAGGTTTCGCATAAGAATAAGCTGCATCATCATTTAAGTTTTTAATCACAGTTTCTGCATCTCCTTCTAATAATTTTAAAGCCGAATCTAAATCCGTAAAGGCAGTTTTATCATATATAGAAGCATCAACTGGTTTTCCATATAGCGGCATTACATTTAAGTACACACCTTTGTCTACATTGGCATCAAAGTTTTTCAGAATACCTTCAAAACGGCCTTTTAAACTTGCTTTGGCACGTTCTAAACTTTCAGGATTTGCCAAAAGTGCTTGCTCAACCTGATACGCTCTAAAAGTCATTTGCATCAATTCACTTGTTACCAAAAAGACTTCAACAAAATTTCTTCGTTTAATATTTATTGGACCAAATTCTTTATAAAGCTTGTCAAACTCAGGTAAAATATGACCATATTTATCTTCTAGTCCTTTTTCTTTCAACGCTTTTTTAAAGGTTGCTTCAAATTCACGACGTTTTGCAACAGCATCACTTTTTTCAATTCCTAAGTTTTCGCCAATCCACTTTTTCCATGCATTTGCAATTCTCGCTTGTTTTGATGCATACTTAATACGCACCTCATCGCTCGCTTTCATATTGGCATCAATCACTTTTAAAGCCGCTTCCCTAATTTCGATATTTGTTGGATTGAACTCCTTAGTGATATGCTCAATGGCTACAGCTGGTAAATACTCATTGGTACGACCAGGAAAGCCAAAAACCATTGTAAAATCACCTTCTTCAACACCATCTAAAGACACAGGTAAATAATGCTTTGGCTTGTAAGGCACATTATCTTTGCTGTATTTTGCTGGTCTGTTATTCTTATCGGCATAAATTCTGAACATAGAAAAATCGCCTGTATGTCTTGGAAACACCCAGTTATCTGTATCGCTACCAAACTTACCTATGCTGCTTGGTGGCGCACCAACCAATCTTATATCTTCAAAACGCTCAGTTACAAATAAGAAATATTGATTGCCTTCGTAAAACGACTTTGTTTTAACGTCTTGCCAATTTTCTTTTGGCCAAGATGCCATTGCAGCATTGCTATTTCTGGTGATTAAGGATTGTTTTTCCTTTTCGGTCATAGTATCGTTTACACCATTTAAAACGGTATCTGTAACATCGTGAATGCTTACAATAAACTCAATAAACAATCCTTCATTTGGCAGTTCCTCTTCGAGCGACATTGCCCAAAATCCATTTTTTATGTAATCGTTTTCTAAAGACGAATGCGACTGAATCTGGCTAAATCCACAGTGATGATTGGTAAGCACCAAACCTTTGTCTGAAATCACTTCGCTGGTACA
>JASBSE010000382.1 GCA_030149115.1 Winogradskyella sp.
TTATTGAGGAAAATAATTTTTTATTTTCAAATAGTTAGCCTATATTTGCCGACCATTTGCAAGATATAGATAATAAAAAACTAGCGATAGATGATTAAAATCGAAATTAAAGAAGGAGAGAATATAGAAAGAGCTCTTAAGCGTTATAAGCGTAAGCACAGAAATGTGCAGATTATGCAAAACTTAAGAGAGTCTCGTTATTTCACTAAGCCATCTGTTAAGAGAAGAAGAGAGATTCAAAAAGCAGAATATATTCAGAGTTTAAGAGACGCAGAAAACATCTAGGTCTCTAGCTTTTTATTTTACAATATTAAAAGAGCAACAATTTGTTGCTCTTTTTTCGTTTTCTATATCCAAATAGAAACAGATTATCTAAAGTTTTCGTTTTCAGCTATAACTTCTATAGGTTCAACTGGATTATCTTCATAAAAATGCTCAAAAGTTTTGTTGGTTGTGTACTTGTCCTTTAATACTTTATATACCATAATAACAACTAGAATCTGTCCAATAACTGTAAGGTAGAATATCCAATTAAACGGAAAATTCATAGAACACATAATAGTTATGGTTATTAATAGTAGTGTTGTAATTGCAACGTAAAGGAATGGTGACTGCTTCATCTTCTTTTTATTGAAATTTAATAATAAGAATCTGAACAAAATAATTTTTAACGCAACCCTAACATTCTGTTTTACAATATATTTAGGTCTACAACTAGTCCTTCATTTGCTCTAACATTGAATACAGTATCATCTTCAAAAATGAGATATTGACCCTTAATACCAACTAATTTACCCGAATAAGTGACTTCTTTTTTGATGTTCAAACTCTTAGGTTTTTCAGGATAGTGTTCAACAGGAAAATTAAGATGGGTCTCAGTGTTATTTTCTATAAAGTAATCTTTAACCTCCTCAGGAATGTAAGTTTTTAAGCGTTGTCTCCATTCGGTTAAGTCCTCATCAACATTGTCATTTCTTAGCATTTTTCGCCAATTGGTTTTATCTGCAACATAATCTTTTAAGGCTACCTCTGTGATGCCTGCCAAATAACGATTTGGTACTTCAACAATCTCAATAGCTTCATGCGCACCTTGATCTATCCAACGTGTCGGAACTTGGCTTTTTCTGGTAACACCAACCTTAACATTACTAGAGTTGGCAAGGTATACAATATGCGGTTGTAGTTGTACCTTTTTTTCGTATTCTAAATCTCTGTCTTCCTTACCTAAATGAGCGGTGCTTAGTTCTGGTCGCATTATCCAATCACCAGCAACGGGTTTGTCAAAAAAACAACTTTTACAAAAGCCTTGTCTGTAAATAGGTTTGTCTAGTCCACAACTTAAACATTGATGTCCAACATGCTTCATATCTAGGGTTTTGTTAATGAGTTGATTCATGTGAATAAAATCATTCTCAAAAACCAAATAATATTGAATTGGTTCTAAAAACTCGGTCTGCATTTTAGTAAGAACACCTGTGTAAATCATAAAAGAAATTTATTATTTTTAGCCATTAAGCCTTTTTAGAATATTCTATAAAAGCTTTACTTTGATTTAAATGAAAAAAGTCTCGCTTGGCGAGTAAAGATAACCAATCCATGCCAATTCCTATTGTAAATTCTATTGCTTCGTGGTTTTTAAAAAAACGATTTCACCAAATAGATCTGTTTATAAAGTACCCTAACGAGGTGCAAAACGAATTACTATTTAGCCTTTTAAAGTTTGCTAAGGATACTGAAATAGGAAAGAAATATGATTTTGCTTCAATAAAAACGTATAAAGAGTTTAATGACCGTTTGCCTGTAGTAAGCTATGAAGATGTACAGCCTTTAATTGAGCGCTCTAGACAAGGCGAACAGAATATTTTTTGGCCCAGACCAATAAAATGGTTTGCTAAATCGAGTGGAACAACCAATTCTAAAAGTAAGTTCATTCCAGTAAGTTCAGAGTCGTTAGAAGACTGCCATTATGCAGCGAGCAAAGATTTACTTTGTATGTACCTTAACAATAATGAAAATGCACAGCTTTTTACAGGTAAAAGTTTGCGTTTAGGAGGAAGTAAGGAGCTTTATAAGGAAAACGGAACTGTTTTTGGTGATCTCAGTGCTATTCTTATCGATAATATGCCGTTTTGGGCAGAGTTTAGTAGCACACCGAGTAGTAAGGTTTCTTTAATGAGTGAATGGGAAACTAAAATGCAAGCCATTGTTGAAGAGACAATTCAAGAAAATGTAACGAGTTTAGCTGGTGTGCCTTCTTGGATGTTGGTACTGTTGAACAACGTACTAGATAAAACAGGAAAAGATAATCTTTTTGATATTTGGCCTAACCTAGAGGTGTATTTTCATGGTGGAGTAAGTTTCAATCCTTATATAGAGCAATATCGAAATATATTACCTAAAAAGGATTTTAAGTATTATGAAATTTATAATGCTTCTGAAGGTTTTTTTGCGATACAAGACCAGAATTACTCTGGTGACCTATTACTGATGTTAGACTACGGAATATTTTACGAGTTTATACCTATGGATACCTATGGTACAAAAGATCAAAAAGTGATTCCATTGAGTGAAGTAGAATTAGGGAAGAACTATGCTGTTGTTATCACAACAAATGCAGGTCTTTGGCGCTATAAAATTGGGGACACTATTAGATTTGTGAGTTTAAAACCACATAGAATTAAAGTTTCTGGAAGAACAAAGCATCATATCAATGTATTCGGTGAAGAGTTAATCATAGAAAATGCAGAAGATGCGTTAAAGAAAGTTTGTAAAAGAACCGCTGCTGAAATTGTAGATTATACAGCGGCACCAATTTTCATGAAAGGAAAAGAAAAAGGTGCACATGAGTGGATTATAGAGTTTAAAACACCTCCAAAAAATATGTCCTATTTTGAGGAGTTATTTGATAATGCTCTAAAAGCACTTAACTCTGATTATGAAGCCAAACGCTACAATAACATGACCTTAAATAAGCCGAAAATTCATTGTGCTAGAACAAACTTGTTTTATGATTGGCTAAAAGAAAATGATAAACTCGGAGGGCAGCATAAGGTTCCTCGTTTATCAAATTCTAGAGACTATATTGATGAGTTGTTACGATTAAATGCGCAAGAATAAATCGCAATTACCATTCGTCGTTAAATTTTTCAACTAATTTTCATACAACGAGAATTAAATTGACTTTAACCAAAATCTTGACAAAATGGTTTTGACTTCAAAGGATGATACTATATTAGCTGTAAATAAATGTGCTATTAATTATTAATTACCCTAACTATTTATATAACATATTGTCAGCAATATTTATTAATCAATCCTAAAAATAAAAAAACCACAATTTAATAATTGTGGTTTCTTTTTTATTAGCCTATATTTTCTTGTTAGGATACTGCCTTAAGTTTCTTTAAAGTAGATTTATTTAAGCGGTCTTCAGCGTAAGTTTTAGTTACATTTAGTTTTGTTTCACCAGAGCCTGGTAAATCAAACATGGCTTCGGTTAATATTTCTTCGCAAAGCGAACGTAAACCGCGAGCACCAAGTTTATATTCTATAGCCTTTTCTACTATATAATCGAGAGCACCATCTGTGATTGTAAAATCAACTTCATCCATTGCAAACAACTTCTTATATTGTTTGATAATGGCATTTTTAGGCTCTGTTAAGATTGCTCTTAATGTATTAGCATCTAAAGGATCCATATGTGTTAATACAGGTAAACGTCCTATAATTTCGGGAATTAATCCAAAGTCTTTTAAATCCTTTGGGATAATATATTGAAGGATGTTGTCATCGTCTACATTATCGTCTTTTATAGAGCTGTAGCCAATGGCTTGCATGTTAAGACGCTTGGTAATTACGCGCTCTATACCATCAAAAGCACCACCTGCAATAAATAAAATATGCTCTGTGTTAACTTCTATGAATTTTTGGTCTGGATGTTTACGGCCACCTTTTGGTGGTACGTTAACAACAGTTCCTTCTAATAATTTTAAAAGTGCTTGTTGTACTCCTTCACCAGAGACATCTCTTGTTATTGATGGATTGTCACTTTTACGTGCAATCTTATCAATTTCGTCTATAAAAACGATACCGCGTTGAGCTTTCTCTAAATTGTAGTCTGCAGCTTGCAGTAAACGCGTTAAAATGCTTTCAACATCTTCACCAACATAACCAGCTTCAGTTAAAACCGTAGCGTCTACAATAGCCAACGGCACATTAAGCATGCGAGCAACTGTTTTTGCCATCAAGGTTTTACCTGTGCCTGTTTGACCGACCATGATGATATTACTTTTTTGTATTTCAATATCATCATCAGAAGGTGGCTGTAATAAGCGTTTGTAATGGTTATATACAGCAACAGACATTACACGCTTTGTAAATTCTTGTCCAATGATGTATTCGTCTAAAAAGGCTTTTATTTCTTTAGGCTTTTTAAGCATTAACTCAGAGCTTAGCTCTGAGTTTCCAGATTGCTTAGACTCTTCGATAACAATACCATGTGCTTGTTCTATACAACGGTCACAAATGTGAGCATCTAGTCCAGCGATTAACAAGTTGGTTTCTGGCTTTTTCCTACCACAAAATGAACATTCTAATTCTTCTTTTGCCATAATCTTAGTTCTTGTTTAGGGGATTTTAGTCGTATGAGTTTAGATTTACTTTCGTTCTAAAACTTCATCAATCATTCCGTACTCTAAAGCTTCACTAGATTTCATCCAGTAATCTCTATCAGAGTCTTTTTCCACTTGTTCGTAAGATTTACCTGAGTGGCTAGAGATGATATTATAGAGTTCTTCTTTTACCTTTATGGTTTCACGTACTGCAATCTCCATATCAGATACTTGTCCTTGAGTACCACTCATTGGTTGGTGTATCATAACACGAGAGTGTTTTAAAGCAGAGCGTTTTCCTTTTTCACCAGCACATAATAACACAGCTGCCATTGATGCTGCTATACCAGTACATATGGTTGCTACATCTGGTTTTACAAATTGCATAGTGTCATAAATTCCAAGACCTGCATATACAGATCCACCAGGTGAATTTATATATATTTGAATATCTTTTGAAGCATCTACACTTTGTAAAAATAACAACTGGGCTTGGATGATATTTGCCACCTGATCGTTTACGCCAGTGCCTAAGAATATAATGCGATCCATCATAAGACGTGAGAATACGTCCATTGCAACAGCATTCATTTGGCGCTCTTCAATGATGTTTGGTGTAAGGTTTGTAGGATACATGCTTGTTATGATTTTGTCATAATGTGCACTGTTGATACCTTGGTCTTTTATAGCGAACTTTTCAAATTCTTTTCCGTAATTCATTATAGTTTCAATTTGTTTTTTGTTTAAAAAAAAAGCGTAAAACTTTTCAGTTCTACGCCTTAAAGATACTAATTTATTCAATAACCTTAGCTGTAGAATTCTTTAACAAAATCATCATAAGTGATTTCTTTTGTTTTGATATTTGCTTCGGTTTTATAAAGATTTAATAGTTTTTGGCTCATCAATTGCTCCGATAGACGTTTTACTTCATCTTGGTTAGACATTATACGAGCCGCTATATCTTCTAATTCTTTTTCTGAAGGATTTAATTGACCAAATTGTGCCATTTGACCTTTAATCATTTCCATAGCATAAGACTTCAACTCTTCGAATTGAACTTGTAAGTTATGGTCTGTGATTAATTTTCCTTCTATAAGTTGGTAGCGCATGCTTTTTTCAGACTTTTCGTACTCTTCTTTAGCTTGCTCTTCAGTCATTGGTTCTTCACCAGCTGTTTGCATCCATTTTTGAAGGAATTCTACAGGAAGGTCAAACGATGTGCTTTCTAATAGGTATTCAGTAACATCATTTAATAATTTCTGATCACCTTGTTGTGCAAATTGCTTTTCAGAATCTTCCTTAATCTTATCTTTTAACTCAGTAACAGAAGTTACTGCTTTCGGGCCAAAAAGTTTATCAAATAATTCTTGGTCTAAGTCTGCAAGTTCTCTCTCGTTAATTTCAGAAACTTCGAAGTTTACTTTAATGTCTAATCCATGAGCATCATCGTGAGATACTTTTAAGAATGTCATTAAGTCATGGTCGTCGTTAAAAAGACCTTTAGTTTTTAATTCAATAACATCTCCAACTTTAGCTCCGATAAATTTCTTAGGGTTTGTTTTTCCTTTTAATTTATCTAAAGTTATAGTTGCAACATTCTCAATACCTTCTTCTTCGTTGGAGAATTTTCCAGTAATTTCAGAATCTTTAGTTACTTCTGTTTGAGATACTAACTTACCATATTGTTTTTGGATGTGCTCAACTTGGTTGTCAATCATTTTGTCATCTGCAACAATATTGTAGTGCGTTATGGCTTTTTTACCTTTTAACTTTACGTCAAATTCTGGTGCTAAACCTAATTCAAACTCAAAAGAAAAAGCATCAGCATCCCAATCTAGATCGTCTTGTGGTTTTGGTAATGGGTTACCTAAAACGTCTAATTTTTCTTCAACTAAATACTTTCCTATAGCATCTTGAAGTAATTTATTTACCTCATCAACTAATACGGCTTTACCGTATTGTTTTTTAACCAAACTCATAGGAACATGGCCTTTTCTAAATCCAGGAATGTTAGCAGACTTACGGTAATCTGATAAGATTTTCTCAACTTTATCGCTATAATCTTCTTTGGCGATATCTACTTTTACAACTGCATTTAATGCGTCGATGTTTTCTCTTGTAATATTCATTATGCTTAGTAACTAAAATTGGGCTGCAAAAATACAACATTTTTCACAACCCTACAATAGTTTAAACAATTGGTTTTTAGTCGTTTTTTGGCTCTTTAAAAATAGTGTGTAAGATGGATTGCAGAATAGATAATAGAACACTGAAAATTAAGGCAGTCCAAAACCCGTTAACGCCAAATCCATCAATTAATTTGTCTGCTAAAAGAATAATCAGAGCATTAATAACCAAAAGGAATAATCCTAGGGTTAAAATGGTAACAGGCAATGTGAAAATTATTAAAATTGGCTTTACAAAGAGGTTAAGAATAGCCAAAACCAAGGCTACGATAATGGCACCTACGTAGCCATCTACTTCAACACCTCCTAAAAGATGAGCTATTATGAAAACGGCTAGAGCATTGATTAAAAGTCTAATTAAAAGATTCATACAATTAATTTTTTTAGTTCACTTAATATAAGAAATTAATTACAGCTTGATGAAAATCTTCTGGATTTTCTGCATGCAACCAATGGCCAGCATTAGAAATGGTAACAATTTCTGAATTTGGAAAATGACGATGAATTATCGCTTCATCTTGTTCTCCAATATATTCAGAGCGGTCTCCACGCAGAAACATTGTATCTTTTTCAAAAGTAGCATGTATAGGCAATGCTTCGCCCACTTCGGCAACATTGTCTTTTAAAACAGGTAAATTGATTCTTAAGCCTAATTGTCCTTTTTCTATCCAATATAAATTTTTGAGTAAGAACATTCGGGTGCTTGTATCTTTTACATAATTGCTCAATGCCTTATCTGCAGCGCCTCGACTTTTTATTTCTGAAAAGTCTAAGCTACTTAGGCCCTCTAAAATAGCATCATGATGTACAGGGTAATAGCGTGGAGAAATATCTGCAACAATGAGTTTACTTACCAACTCAGGGAATAAAGCTGCAAAAAGCATGGCTGTTTTTCCTCCCATGGAATGTCCTAAAAGAATAATGTCGTTGAGGTTATGTTCTCCGCAATATATTTTTAGGTCATTTGCCATTAATTCATAATCAAAGTCTTCTGAGTGAAAACTACGACCATGGTTACGTTGATCTACCAAATGGACTTGGTAGTTAGATTCTGAAAATTGTTTGGCTAAGGTTTTCCAGTTATCTCCCATGCCCAAAAAACCATGAAGAATTATAAATGGTCTGCCTTCACCTATTATGTTGGAGTGTAAAATCATTTTAGTTTGTCTAAATACATTTTAATCACATTTTTAGCTCCTAAATATAAGCTTTCAGAGATTAAAGCATGTCCTATGGAAACTTCTAATAAACCTGTAATATTCTCTTTAAAATATTTGATATTGTCAAGTGATAAATCATGACCAGCATTAATACCTAAACCAAGCGTATTGGCTAAACCAGCACATTCCATATAAGGCTTTATACCATCCTTGTTTCCTAAGCTAAATTGATGTGCATAAGCTTCGGTATAAAGTTCAATTCTGTCAGTACCTGTTTCTTTGGCTCCTTCAATTTGGTGTAAATCTGGATCCACAAAAATCGAAGTTCTAATACCGTTGTTTTTAAATTCTGTAATAACATCTATAAGGAAATCTTTGTGCTTTACAGTGTTCCAACCTGCATTAGAGGTAATAGCGTCTTCGGCATCTGGCACCAAGGTTACTTGAGTTGGCTTTACTTCTAAAACCATGTCAATAAACTTAGGTATTGGGTTGCCTTCTATATTGAATTCTGTGGTGACTTCAGGTTTTAAATCGTAAACATCTTGATAGCGAATATGTCTTTCGTCTGGTCTTGGGTGAATTGTTATGCCTTCAGCACCAAATCTTTGAGCGTCTTTAGCAAATTGTACCACACTCGGCACATCTCCACCACGACTATTTCTTAGTGTCGCAATCTTATTAATGTTAACACTTAATTTTGTCATTTTTTTTAGTTTTAAACAACAAAAATACAGAACTCATCTTGGGTTTTTGTAGTTATTTTTGATTAATTTGCAAGATATTCAAACTCTAAATATGCAGTTACAGGATTTTGTAATAAACGATATA
>JASBSE010000383.1 GCA_030149115.1 Winogradskyella sp.
GCTCAAGCAGATCAGCCCGACAGGTCAGGGATGGGACGGAACGTTCAACGGCAACAATATGCCATCGAGCGACTACTGGTTTACAGTAGAATACGAAGAACCCCTTACCAGCCAAATTAAAGAGTTCAAAGCCCATTTTACCTTGAAACGATAAAAGAAATTATGAAATTAAAAAAGTTTTGTTTAGTAGCATTTACAGTTTTAGCGGCAAATTTTAGTTTTGCTCAAGAAGGTGTTCCAATTTATTCAGATTATTTAACAGATAATTATTATTTAATACACCCTTCAATGGCTGGTGTTGCTAATTGTGCTAAGGTTAGATTAACAGCCAGACAGCAATGGTTTGGAGTAGACGATGCTCCTAGTTTACAAACTTTAAGTATTAATGGTAGAGTTGGTGATACGCCAGTAGGAATTGGTGGAATTGTATTTAACGATTCTAATGGTTATCATTCTACGTTAGGTGGATATGCTAGTTTTGCGTATCATCTAATGTTCTCTAGAAATGAGATAGATCTTAATATGTTATCATTTGGGATAAACGCAGGCTTTTTACAGTATAAAGTAGATGCAAGCACATGGTTAGGGCCTGGTGATGAATTTGATCCATTAGCAACAAGTTCTACAGCTACGAATTTTAATATTGATGCTGGTTTTTCTTATCATTTCTTGGATTTTTATGCGCATTTTACAGCAAAGAATATCTTAGAAAATGATGGTATCAACTGGAATCGCAATGGCGATCAATGGGAATTTAGAAACTTAAGAACATACTTGTTTTCTACAGGTTACACATTTAGTAAGTATGGAAGTGACTGGAGCTATGAGCCTTCTATAATGTATATGTACAGAGATGCTACAGAAGAGTCCTCAATAGATATTAATGCTAAGGTTTATCGCGAAATGGATTTTGGTAAAGTTTGGGGTGGATTATCTTACAGACGTAGCTTAGATGGTGCTGAGTTTGTAGACGGTTCTGGAGTAAGTAGTCAGAAGCTACAATATTTTACGCCTTTTATCGGTGTAGATTATAATAATTTTGTGTTTGCTTACACATATTCATACCAAGCAAATACAGTAAACTTTAATACAGGTGGTTTTCATCAAATAACTTTAGGTTACAACTTTAATTGTAAGCGAGAGAAGTTTGAGTGTAATTGTCCTGCAATTAACTAAAACAAAAAAGGCTCGATTAAAAAATCGAGCCTTTTTTGTTATTGCCTATTCCCAAACATAGTTTTTGTTTTTAGCTTGGGTTTTTATGGCATTTACCATTGCATTTTCTAATCCATTATTTTTGTCGTCAGAGTTTTTAGCTATATATGTTTTACGCTTTATATTGAGTTCGGCAATTTCTTTTTGAAGCTTTTCGCGCTCAACTCTTTTCTTTTCAACATAAGATTTAATTTCTTCTTTAGATTTTCCTTTTAATTCGTCAGGTAATTGTTTTTCATCTAAATCTTCATAAGAAAAATCGGCTTCTTTTTCTGCATCAACTAAATCCCACGAGCTATTTTTGTAAAGTCTAGAGCTTTTGCTTACTGTTCTGCTAACAGCATTAGCTTTGTCATAACTCATAGCATTTAAGTCTTGTTGTGCCTGCATTTCCATCTTTTGTCTACCTAAATATCCATATGCAACATATGTTTTGTTTAGTTTTTCATTAAGTTCTAAAATCTTGTCGTCATAAGGAGATGCTATGTGAACGGTAGCTTTATTATGATTAATAGCCATATAATCTCCATGTGTAAGATCTGCACCATCCTTCCAAAAACCAGAAATACCTTGATTATAGTCACCACAAAAAATAGTGTTTACCGTAACATCTTTCTGATGTGCAAGTTTAGAGGCTTCTTTGTAACTAACTGTCCCTTGCGTGTAAGGCTCATTTCCTGCGATAAAAATTAATTTTAAGTCATCTTCTTTATCTTCCCAATTAAGTTGGTCTAAAGCTGTTTTAATGACTTTGCCACAGTACTCATTACCTCCTTTTGTGGTTAAAGAGAAAAGGGATTTAGAAATTTCATCTAAATCATCACTAAAGGCGAGTACTTGTCTTAAATACCCTTCATCTGCGTTAAGATTATCATTGCCATATTCATAGAGTGCAATTTTAAGATTAGGGTTTTGCTCCTCACATTTAGCATAAGAGAGTTCGTTTACAATTTCCCATAATTGCGCCTTAGCTTGGTCTATTAAACCGTCCATACTATTACTCGTGTCTAGTAATAATGCTACTTTAATTTCAGGTTTATCGGTTTTTAAATTTGTTTCAATCACTGTTTGATTGATGGCAATGTTCTGCTGATTTTGTTTTGTGTTTGCATTGCAAGCAGTAAGGGATAGTATACATATCGCAAATACATTTGTTTTAAATAAATTTTTCATAACTATTTCAGTTTTTATTGTTTGTTATTAATGGAATTTTGGTGTTCTCTTCTTTTACATAACCATTTAGTTCGTAGATGTTTTTGTAACCATAGCCATATAGGTTGATGAAAGTAGGAATGTTTAGTGCTAGACGTATAGATTTATCAAATAGTGAAGGAATTTTACTGTCAAAATTGTTGTTACAGTATATAAGAATTCGAGTCTTTTTACTAGGAATAATTTTTCTTAATTTTTTTTCGGTAAAGTCTGAAAAATTTAAATGAGTAGCACCTTCAATATGTATTTCATCATAAGCTTCTTTAGATCTGGTGTCTAATACAATAGTATTAACGTCAGTGCGAAAATCATTAAAGGTAGTTTCATCAATTAGGCGCGTTTCTCTATACTTAGATAAACTGTCACTTAGCATAACAAAACCGTCATAATCAACTTTGTCTATAGGTTGATTTTCGTTATTTCTAGAGCATCCAAATCCAATAGGAATAAGAAGGATTATAAGAAGATATTTAGAGAATAAAGTTTTCATTTTAGTTTGTTTTTAATTCTTTTACATCTATAGTCCCATTTGGCGAAATCACATAGTATTTATGGTCAATTTCGGTTTTTGTAATAGTTTGTGGTTTTTGCTCTTTAGGCTTTGGTGTGTACAATAGTTTTATATTCATTCCTATTTGAACAACGGGCTCTAATATTGATGGGTTTACAACAATATCATACTGCTCATAGGTAAGTGGTTGGTAATAATAGGAGGTTTGTTTTTTTGCGCTACTAACACCTTTTTTGGTTTTTAAAGCTTCAAAAGAGACACTGTTGTATGCTTGGTAACTTTGGTAGAAATCTTTTGGAAAATAACAGTACTTATCATCTGCAATTTTAACATCGTAGTTAGCCATGTCAAAGCCTAAGGTTGTATAGTATGCTTTTTTATCTGCTATGAGTTTCAATAATTGATCTTGAAGATTTTTATAAACCTCTTGAATGTTTTCAATAAAATAATCAACCTTAACTAAATTGTATACTTCGCTTTTTGCACACGCTTCCAGAATGCCTTCAAATTGACTGGTTTTAGTAAACAGGATATGAATGTTCTGTTGCAATTCAAAACCTTTTGGTACTTCAGTGTACGTTTTGCTGAATAGTTTTTTTGTGACTTCCACTTCGTATACAGGTACGAAAGAAATAACATCAATTGCAAAATCTTTTTCAGCAATTCCTAGAGTGTTTAATCTGGTTTTAATATTGTCTATTCGCTCTTTCATAAGAGCGTTAGTAGATTCTGCAGTTTCGCCAATTTGAGACAAGTTAAAAACAGCTGTGTAAGTTGAGGCGCTTACGTTTTGTAATGCTTTGACATCTATTGTTAATACATCACTTGGATGGAGCGTTTTGTTAATTTGACGTTGAACCGTTGGGTTGTAAATGTTGGCATTTCCTGAGGTTAAAATATTTTGTCTAGAAATTTCTTGTGTAATTTGGTTGTAATTTCCTTTGTGTTGGGCTATGGTATAGTTAGCACATAAAAACAGGAGCAAAAATGCTAGATTGATTTTTTTCATTTTGAATTCATAATTATTGATTAATGAATGGTAAAGCTCTGTTGAAAAAGAAGAAATAAAAATCTAGAATGAGTAAAAGCGACTACTTAATGAGTGAAGTAAAATCTTAAATGAGTTAACCCTTGCATTTTTATAGTTGAAAGACCATAAAATTGAAGTTGCTATTTTTTGATACCAAATAAAGTATGTAAGTTAGTCCTGTTAATACCTTATTTTGATAAAAATTAGTCACACATATAGCCTTATATTTTTCTTCCTATTTACGCTTTTGAGTTTTGGACAAAGCAATAATGACAAAACCAATAATGACGAAGCATTTTTTACTGTTAGAGGATCGGTTTGTTTGAAAGATACAAGAGAGCCAATAGACAATGTAAGTATACAAGTAAATGATGGCAGATATACAAGGACAGATGTTTTTGGAAAGTTTGTTGTTAAAGCAAGAGTAGGAGATGAACTTACCATAATGCACGATGATTTTGATACCGTGCGTTATACTGTTTTAAGCGATGAACGAATTACGATATTGGTAGAAGAACAAAACAAAGGACGTTATAGAAGTGTTGGGTCAGATGATGTTGTAAAGCAATTTAACCAAATGATAGACTCTGCGGACGCGTACTTAAAGAAAGATGCCGCAAAGAGTATAAAATTTGTTGGCGATGCTCTTAATTATAATGTGTCATCAAGGCAAAGTGCAGAAGCACATGAACTTTTAGGTGATGTTTATGTTTATTGGAAACAGTATGACCTTGCTATTTCAGCATATAAAGTAAGTCTCCAGAATTTTGAAATGGCTTCTTCAAAACTCAAATTAGCAGATGCCTATACCAAGAACGAAGAGTATCAAAAAAGTATAGATACTTATAAAAGCCTCAATGAAAAAGACTTGTCTAATTACGAAAAAACGTGGTTGTACGAAGGTCTAGGTGATGCATACTTAAAATTAAAAAATACGCAACAAGCCATAAGCTCTTATGAAAAGGGATTAGAGATTGCGAAGAAACATTTAATAGCTCCAAAGGTTACGGATTTAAACTCTAAAATAGCCCAAGCGTATAACGCAAGAGGTGAAGTTGAAAAAGCAAAGGGTTTCTATAGCAATTCACTTAAGTTAGCAAAAAAAGAAAACAAAAAACGTGCTATTGAGGAGCAGGTTAAAGTTGCTGAGTTTAATAGCTCAAATATGGAGTATGATAGTGAGATTGCACTTAGAAAAGATGTGTTAGAAACACTTGAAGACATAGAGAAGGATTCTGTATTACCTAATGAAAGTCCTTTAACACCACAAAAGCAAAATTATAAATTAGGTAACGCCTATCTACTCAATAATGATTTAGAAAATGCCATTCCATCATTTAAAAAGAGTATTGAAGAAGCTGATAAAAAGGAAGACTTAGACGTAAAAAAAGATGCGACCAGAAAGCTGTCTGAAGCTTTAATTGATGCTGGTGATGCAGAAGAAGGACTTAAGTGGCTGAATGAATACAAAAATACTGTTGATGAATTGTATGCTAAGAAGGTCCAAGAAATATCTCAAGCAGCACGTTTTAGCAGAAACATAGCAGAGCAACAAAACAGAATTACCACTTTAGAGAGTGACAGAGCGCTGTCTAAAAGCAAGTATGACCTTACCCAAGAGCGCAACAAACGTCAACAACTTATTATTTATTCTCTGCTTGGAGGGTTATTACTGCTTTTAATTACAGGGTTTTTAATGTACAAATACATTAAGCAACAGCGTTTGGCTAATAATCTTTTAGCCTTAAAGTCGCTTAGAAGCCAAATGAATCCACACTTTATTTTTAATGCCTTAAACTCGGTGAATAGTTTTATTGCAACCAACGATGAGCGTACAGCAAATAAATATTTATCTGATTTTTCGCAGTTAATGCGTGCAGTATTAGAGAATAGTGAAGAAGATTTTATTCCGCTAAAAAAGGAAATCGAATTGCTTCAATTGTACACTAAACTCGAACATTTTAGATTTCAGGATAAGTTTGATTATTCTATAGATGTAGACGAAAGTGTAAATGTTGAGGAATTTCAAATTCCACCAATGTTACTGCAGCCTTATATCGAAAATGCAGTATGGCATGGTCTGCGTTACAAAAAAGAAAAAGGACATCTAAACATTTCTATAAAGCCAAAGTCAAAAGACGAAATTACAATTACAATTTCAGACGACGGAATAGGTAGAACACGTTCTAAACAAATGAAGACCGAGAATCAGAAAAAGCAGAATTCTAAAGGGATGAACAACATCAAGAAGCGTGTAGCAATTTTAAACGAAATGTACAAAGATAAGGTAGATGTAACGATTGAAGATTATCAACAATCTGAAGATGCAGGTACCAAAGTTGTGGTGACTTTAAAGAAAGATTAGACATGAAAATAATAAAACCAATATTACTGTTTGTATTTAGTTTGATGTTGTGCTGTCAAAGTGATACTGATATTCACAAAGATGATTGGCAAAGAAAATTTATCAAACAAATTGACGAATACAATAAAAAGGGGGCAACAAGAAAATTAAAAACATTAAATGAGAATGATAATGAATATCTGATTAGTATTTATGCAAAAGATAAAACTACCAATATTCAAAAAATCAAAATTGAATTAAATTTAGAAAGCAATCTTAATGTAAGCCAAGAATTTTATTTGTTGAATGACAATATTATTATGGAAAAGTTTAAGGGTATTTCGCCATTGATTTATAAAGGAAAAAAGAAAGACTCAGATCCTTGTTGTGAGGTTTTTGAAAAAAACATTTATTATAAAAATTCTAAAATAGGGAACATTTACAAAAAAAGATTAAAGATTAATAGTGTAGAAGACTTTGATTATGAAAAAGATTTAGAGTCAATTTCTTTCGAAGAAAGCAAAGAAGTTGACATTACTAAGGAGTTAGTACTTGCACAGAGTTGGTTAGAAGAAATATTAGCAATATAATTATGAAACTAAACGCAATACTAGTAGAAGACGAAGAAACCAGTAGAGCTATTCTACGAAATTATCTCAGTAAATACTGCCCAAATATTTCAATTGTAGGCGAAGCTTCTAATGTTGAAGAAGCTTTGGTGCTGATTAGGAATAACGATTTAGACGTAGTCTTTTTAGATGTAGAAATGCCATATGGTAATGCGTTCGATTTATTAGATAAAGTTGGTCATATAGATTTTGAAACCATTTTTGTTACAGCCTATAATCATTATGCCATTGAAGCCTTAAATGCACATGCATCGTACTACTTAATGAAGCCGATTTCTATAGATGAACTTATAAAAGCGGTAGATTATGTTACTGAAATAAAATCGAAAGAAGAAGCACTACAAGACCAGGTCTTGGTACCAAAAACCAATGCTGCAAATGGTAAAATAACCTTGCCACAACAAGATGGTTTTGAAGTTATAGAAACAGCTGATATTATGTATTGCAAAGCTGATGATAACTATACTGAAATCTACTTAAACAACAACAAGAAAAAGCTGGTAAGTAAGACTTTAAAATATATTGAAGAAAGTCTAAAAGATGGCAATTTTGCCAGAGTCCATAAAAGTTATTTAGTTAATGTAAATGAAGTTGTGAAGTATGTGAAAGGAAAAGGTGGAAGTGTCATTCTAAGTAACGGAAAAGAAATTATGGTATCTGCATCTAAAAAGGCTGAGTTGTTAGCTTATTTTAAATAATGACCTCAAAAAAACAAAAAACACCATGGCCTACCAAAGCGGTTATGGAGCAGATTTATGAGCAGCATTTTTGGGGAGGAAAAGATTCTGATTTCTTCTCTGGTGAAGGTTCTCATAATCCCAAAATTATTAAGCCATACATTGATGCAGTAACCAGTTTTTTAAAATCCCATGACAATCAACTTTCGGTTTGTGATTTGGGTTGTGGAGATTTTAATGTTGGTAAAGCCCTCGTTCCGTATACAAAAACCTATGTTGCTATAGATATCGTAGAAGGTTTAATTGAAAGAAATAAACAATTGTTTAAAGCTGACCATTTGACCTTCAAATGTCTGGATATCGCTCAAGATGATTTGCCAAAAGCGGACTGTGTAATTCTTAGACAAGTCTTTCAGCATTTGTCTAACCAAGAGATTAAACAAATTTTAGATAAACTCTCTGCATATAAATATCTTATTTTAACTGAGCATATCCCTGTTGGTAATTTTGTGCCGAATATAGATATTATTGCAAATAGCCAAAACCGGTTAAAATACCAGAGTGGAGTAGATGTGTTAGCTGAACCTTTTAATTTTAAAGTTAAAGAATTTAAGATTTTGAGTGAAGTGATTTTAGATGATAATAGCCAAATTGTAACAACTTTATTTACACTTTAGATTACAGATATTATATGTTGAAATTATTTCAGAATGATGAAAATATTACGCATTTATTTCATTCAACAACCACAAATAATCTTCACGATTTTTTACAAAATCCTTATCAGAAATATCAATAATTTTTACGTTCAACTCGGTCTGGTTTCTTAAAAAGTTGAGATATCCAGAGTTAATCTTTTCAAGATAGTCGTCTTGTATGTCGCTTTCGTATTTGCGACCACGCTTCTTTATGTTGGCTTGGAGGCGTTCGGTATTTTGGTAGAGGTAAACGTACAAATCTGGTCTGGCAATATCTTTATAGACTTGGTAAAACAATTTTCTGTATAACCTAAACTCATCATCAGCCAATGTGACCTTAGAAAATATCAGCGATTTGTGTACATCGTAATCGCTTACCATAAAATCTTTAAAGAGATCTAGTTGCGATAAATCGTCACTAATTTGTTGGTAACGATCTGCCAAAAAAGACATTTCTAGCGTAAAGGCATAACGCTCTGGCTCTTTGTAAAACTTTGGTAGAAAGGGATTGTCAGCAAAACGCTCTAGAATTAATTTAGCATTAAAATCTTCTGCTATTTTATGAGACAAACTGGTTTTACCTGCACCTATATTACCTTCAATAGCTATGAAATTGTAGTTGCCAAAATCAAAACGCTTCATTGGGTTTTTAAGCCAGATTTTTATAGGTTCAATTTTAGATTCATCTTTACAGTCATCTAGCAATTCACTAACTGTTTTCTGAAAAACAGGATGTTTGACGTCTTTGGCAATATTAGATAATGGAACTAAAACAAACTTACGCAGGTGTATGCCAGGATGTGGTATTAATAGTGACTTCTCATTGATGACTTCATCTTCGTAAAACAAGATATCTAAATCAATCTCACGAGACTCATAGGTGTCAGACTTTTTGGTAGTTCTGCCTAAATCAGCTTCAATTTGCTTAAGAACTCTTAGTAGTTTTTTAGGTTTTAATTCGGTTTCAATCTTAATGCAAGCATTATAAAAATCATCACCTTCAAAACCTAAAGCAGGAGTTTCATAGACTTTAGAAATTTTACGGATTGTACCAACCCTTTCAAAAATAGCATCAATGGCCAGTTGCAAGTGTTCTAACTTGTTACCTCTGTTACTTCCCAATGCTATGTAAACGGATTTGCCTGCTGTCATGGAATTAGCAAAATAACTAAAACAAAAATTAATAGTTTATCTTTACTACAA
>JASBSE010000389.1 GCA_030149115.1 Winogradskyella sp.
TTTTTCGATAAAAAACACATTTACAAACAGATAGAATGTAAGAAAAATAAACTACTAAGGGTTGTTTTTAAGTCTATCTAAAGGCTAAATAGATATTTTGATTTTTGTTTTGAATGCGATAAATAAGAATCTACCTTTACACCATGAAATATAAATACAAGGTAATTTTAATGGTTATTCTTGCAGGAATAACGCTATTTGGACTAATTACTGGTCGTTACTTGTTTTTGGTATTTATGATACCTTTAAGTTTTGACTTCTTCAATAAAAAGGATACAGACTAAATCTTTTTGACATATTGGGTAATAATCACTATCTGCTGACCATCTACTTTACCTTCAATATACTCCGAGTTTTCATGATCTAAACGAATATTTCTAACGGCCGTTCCTTGTTTGGCCACCATACTAGACCCCTTTACCTTAAGGTCTTTAATAAGAACTACGGAATCACCATGTTCTAAAATTACACCGTTTACATCACGATGAATAATTTTATTTTCATCATCAGAGCCATCTCCTGAAGCTTTTGCTATTTCCAGTAAATCATCTTCTATATAAAACATATTAAGTAAATCCTGTGTCCAATCAGCATCAATTCGGTGGAGCATTCTCCAGGCCATAACTTTAACCGCATCATGCTCACTCCACATACTATCGTTTAGACACCTCCAATGATTAGAATCAATTTTATCAGCGTCGTTCATTTGTTCTATACAAGTTTCTGAAGCATATAAGGCGAGATCCTTGGCATCTGGAACAATATAAACTGCTAGTTTTTCTGTGGCTCCACTTAGTTCACAAGTATTACCACTTCTCTTTTGAAGTTCTCTCTCTAAACTCATCTGATTTTTTATTTATAGATGAGCAAATATAGAATTATAAGATTATTAAGAACAAATCAATCTATTAATATTACCATGATTTTTCAGAGCTAGTAGTTTTAAAGACTGCTCTTACTTGCACTTATTTACTAGCCTTATCCAACAACTCTAAATCTTCTGAGTCTAATTGAAGTTTTGGTGCATCAAACATTGTTTTTAAATGACTTTCTTTAGTTGCACTCGCAATTGGTGCACCAATATGAGGTTGCGTCAATAACCAAGCTAATGAAACCGTTGCTTGTGTTGAGTTATGCTTTTCTGAAATTTTGTCCAATGCAGAAAGGACAGCCATACCTTTTTTGTCTAAATACTTTTCTACGCTACCACCACGCACACTTTTACTTAAATCATCTTTAGAACGGTATTTACCCGTTAAAAACCCTGAAGCTAAAGACCAATATGTAAATACCGAAAGGTTGTATTTATCAGCTAATGGTGCATATTTGCTTTCGTAGTTTTCTCTTTCTACTAAATTGTAATGTGGTTGTAAAGCTTGATATTTTGGCAAGCCATATTTTTCAGAGGCAGCAAAAGATTCCTCTAATCGTTTAGGTGAAATGTTAGACGCTGCAATGTGTCTTACTTTCCCTGCCCTTATAATTTCATCATAAGCCTCAAGCTTTTCTTCAACTGGTGTTTTTTCGTCATCAAAATGTGTGTAATACAAATCGATATAATCGGTTTGAAGACGTCTTAATGATTTATCTACCGCTTCTAAAATGTGCTTTTTACTTGTATCTACTGGATGCGCACCAGTTTCGCCACCAACTTTTGTGGCTAAAACAATGTCTTTTCTGTTGTTTCTGGATTTCATCCATTTTCCCAAAATTGTTTCCGATTGTCCACCTTCGCCACCATCAACCCAATACGAATACATATCTGCGGTATCTATAAAGTTGAATTCTCCAGCGGTAAAAGCATCTAAAATTTTAAACGATTCTTTTTCATCTAAAGTCCATCCAAAAACGTTACCGCCTAAATTAATTGGTGCAACTTCTATATCTGTGTTTCCTATTTTTATTTTTTTCATTCTTCAGTAGTTTCTATTTTTTATCAAAATTAATCAAGAACCTACAAAGCAATATTGTAAATATCTATGATAATATTGTAATTTTACATTATGAAACGCTATAAACAGTTTAATGAACTTATTGTAAGTGATTTTGAAACCGATTTTTGGGAACACCCTTTACATAATCATAATCATTTTGAAATTATTTACATAGCCAAAGGCGAAGGTGTGCATCATCTAAATAAGCGTTTAGTATCATATAAAACTGGACATCTATATCTTTTGGGACCAGAAGACGAGCACGAGTTTATCGTTTTTGAGCGAACACGCTTTATCTATTTTAAGTTCACCAACTTTTATTTAGACACTAAGGATATTGATAATCCTTCTAATTGGAATAGAGATGTTGACCTAATTCTTAACACCAAAGCGAGCTCAACTGGAAATATTTTAAAATATAAAAAGGACAGAAAATTAGTAGAAAATCTTTTAGGTTTAATTGTGATTGAATATGAAAGAAACGAAGTACTGAGTAAAAAGATAATTTTTCAGTTTTTTAAAGGTTTAGTGCTTATTATAAAACGAAATCTATTAAAAGATTCTAAACTAAAACCTCAACTAAAAAAAGCCACAAATACCACCGAAGAGCTTTTAGAATATATAGAAGTAAACATATACAATCCGAAGCTACTAGCACAAAAAGAGATTGCTAATCATTTTAATCTGTCGCCAAATTATATTGGTATATTCTTTAAAGAAAAGGTTGGTACAGCTTTAAAGCAATATATTCAAGAATATAGATTTGAGCTTTTACAACAGCGATTAAAAAACGGGCAAAGTAGCACAAAACAGCTGGCTTTGGATTTTGGGTTTAACGATGAGAGCCACTTGCACAAATTTGTAAAAAGTTATTCTGGAAAGCGATTGGTTCAGCTAAAGGGTGACTTCTCTGCTGTAGATTAATGCAAATTTATTATGATACCTTTTTGACATCATTGATACACTTGGTATCAACATAAACTTCCAATAATTTAGCACTTTCTGCGCTGAATAAAGCTGTTCTTATTGATGCCGGAAGCAATACTGTTTCGCCCATTTTTAAAGTTTCGGTATACCCATTTACAGATATTAAAGTCTCCCCCTCCACACACATAAAAATAACAAACGAGTCTAAATAATCATAGTTGATTTGCCTTAAACCATTAACCTTAAAAATATTGGTAGTAAAGAAATCGCAAGACACTAAATTGCTGTTTTTATAAGAAACCAATTCATAATCACATTTACCATTAGATTCAAAAGATTTTGTAGCCTCTATAGCATGCTTGGTGTGTAAATCACGCTTATTACCAGAGTTGTCTGTTCTATCCCAATCGTAAACTCTATAAGTAATATCACTAGTTTGTTGTATTTCTGCAGCCAAAACACCTGCTCCAATGGCATGAATTTTCCCTGCCGGAATAAAGTAACTATCGCCTTGTCTTACCTTCTCTCTATTAAAGATATCTTCAACATTATTTGCGCTAATTTGCCCTAAAATATTTTTATCTACACTTTCATCTTTTAATCCAAGAACAATATCTGCATCATCATCACTATCCATGATATACCACATTTCTGTTTTACCAAAGGAATTGTGTTGTGCCTTAGCCATTTCATCGTCTGGATGTACTTGTACAGACAAATCCGTTTGAGCATCTAAAAACTTAATCAGCAACGGAAACTCTTCTCCAAAACGTTCTGAATTTGCTAAACCTAAAAGGTCTGATTTGTAGGTCTTAATAAGATCGTTTAACGATTGCCCTTTGTAATCTCCGTTAACTACTTCAGAAATATTTCCTTTTACACCAGAAATTTCCCAACTCTCACCAACATTTTCTAAATCTGTTCCTTTATTTAAAATTTGCGAAAGTTTATTTCCTCCCCAAATTTTCTCTTTTAAGATTGGTCTAAATTTTATTGGATATGCTTTCATTTTATTACTCGTTTTATACACTAAGTCGTAATGACTGGTAAATTTCAGTTTTGTCTTTAATTGAATCTATTATTGAAAAAACACTTTTAAGTTGGTTTTTCACTTCTCTGTTTTTTTGTAAAGTATCCTTTATCTGATTAATAAATCGCTCATCTTCAACAAGGTATTCTAGAACAGCATTCAAGCTTTGACTGTTTTCTTGAAGCGACTCTAAGCTCAGAAACCCTATATATTTTAAATCGTAAGCATTGATTAAGTAGCGAACACCTGCCCTTTTAGCCATTGATTCTGAGGCTACCTTTTTTATTTCTACAACTTCTACTTCTTCTTCACAATCCTCTTTTATCTCATAAAGCAACCGTAAGGTTAAATCTTTGCTATAGTTATCCACAAAGCAAAACTTTATTGTTTTTGTCGCTTTTATATGTTTTATAATAGGCTCAGTACTAATAGAAAGCTCGTTGTTCCTGAATATAATTATAACTCCAATCTTCATTGTTAAAACAGTGTCTTATACCACCTCTAAAATTTCTGTTTCATCAACACCTTTGTCTGACTTTTTTGATCTGTACACCCAAGCAATCTGTGCTAATTGTATCACTATTTTTATAGAATCTTTCATTGACAATTTAGAACCATCAGCATGAATCCAACGTTTTAAAGGCTGCTCACAAAGCATTGACTTAGCTCTATTTAAACCAAAATGTAATGACATTCTCTTGAAAATTTCCACATCAAAGATCCACTGGGTTACAAACTTTTTTCCAAACGCCAAATCAATAACGTCTTTATGAAATATTTTAGCGCCACACTGTGTATCTTTAAAATCCATTCTGAGAATTTTTCTAATGATAAGATTAATGGTCAAACTAATTACCTTACGTGCAGATTCCTTAGTTATATTTGCTCCCATTCTAGCAATTCTAGAACCACTTACAATTTTAAAATCTGAATTCTCAATGGTTGTAACTAAGTCATCAAAATCTCTTAAATCAGTAGATAAATCTGCGTCTAAAAACCCGATATAATCTAGATCTTTCTTTTCTGACATGTGTAACATTCCTAGTCTTACGGCCTCGGCTTTTCCACCATTTTTTACACAATCGTAAACAGTAATATAATCTTCTCTATTTTTTTGAAGTTTATATAATACCTCTAAGGTTTTATCTTTACTACCATCATTAACAAAACAAAGATGATACCCTGAATTTTCATCAACAAACTTCAAAAACTCATCACTCAACAAGCGATCTTCTTCATTATAACATGGTATTACTACACCGACACAACGCTGTTGAATCATCACATTATCAGAGGAGTTAGATAACTCAATTTGAGGCACACCTATTAATCGCTTTACACGCGCACAAATCTCATTCAAACTCAATGGTTTTTTCATGTAGTCCGTAACACCCATTTCAAATGCCATTGTTATAATAGTATCTTGGGTCTTTCCAGATAAAATCATAATTGGTGTTTCAGGATATTTTGAAGTCCTAATATGATTAACAACATCAAAACCTGATACTCCTGGCATAATAAAATCTACAATTACCAAATCTGGATTAAACTCATCATAGGTCTGTAACCCTTTATTTGCATCCGTCTCTATTTTAACATTGTATCCCAATTCCTTTAATCTTCTTTCTAAAGGAAGTAATACTAATTGTTGGTCGTCTATAGCTAGAACTTTCATAATTTGTGTTTTTATGCATTAATTACGATTCAAAAGTATTGAGTAAGACGCCCTTAAAATTTTAATTTAGATTAACCGAATGTTTAGTGTAGACGAATGGTCGATAGCTTAAGGTGAATAAAAACAGAACCACTTTCTAAATTATATATCTTTACCAAAATGATTTAAGGATCAATAAATTAGATGAAAGAAAGCTCAAATAAATATTTGATTGCTGCCCTTTTGATGGGTATAGTATTTCATGGTAGCTCTATATTTTTTACATTAGAGACTACTTATGACGCTCTTATTCATTTATTCTTTGCAGACCATTATGCTAATAGTTGGTTTGAACCATGGAACTACAAATGGTATACTGGCTTTACAGTAATGAGCTATCCGCCTTTAGTACACCAATCTATTGCCACATTGTCTTTTATTGGTGGGCTTAAATTTGGAATGTTTACCGTTGCGTTAATAGGTGTTGTTCTTTTTATAACTGGAGTCTACAGGTTTTCATATTTAATAACGGCAAGTAAGAAGGCTGCTGGTTATGCTGCCATTCTAGCCGTTTTTTCATCTTCGTTTGTAGAAACCTTGCATATTTTTGGTCAACTCCCAAGCATTATTGGCATCTCTATATTAATGCACTCCCTACCTGAAATTTATCTTTGGCTTAAAACCGGAAAGCTTAGATATTTAGCCACATCATTGTCTTTAATTTCTGTAACTGTAACCTCACATCATGTAACACCAATTTTCGGAATGGTCTTTTTTATTTTCCCATTAATAGGAATGGTTATAATGGATCAGGCGAGAGAAGGTGTAACATCATATAAAAACGTTACTATTAGATTATTTCTAAAGAGCTTTTTTAAGTTATTTAAACGCATAGTTGTTTTTGGAATTCTGTCTTTGGTGATAATCATTGTTTGTATTTTACCTTATTGGATTAATTCTAAAAACAACCCTATCACTCAGGTACCAATTCCACATGGTTCTCGGGATAATTTTTTAGAAATCACTTCTTCTGGTTTGGTTTTCTTTCTAATACCATGGGGTGTTTTGTTAATTCTCTTGCCATATATTTTTTACCGTTATTACAGTAAACGTTATTTATTCTTTGGTCTATCAATTACTATACTAGCTATTTTAGGAACTGGAGGTACCACTCCCATTCCTAGATTAGCTTTAGGTGAAACAGCTTTTAACATCTTAACTTTAGATCGTTTTACACTCTGGGCATCAATTATGTCATTACCTCTCTTTGGTGAGTTTGTTTATAGATTAGCAGAAGGAGATTTAAAAAAGCTAATGCAGGAGCGTTTTGGTAGTGTTTATCATCGTTTAGCCGGAGGCACTCTAGCGTCTCTTATTCTATTCATGGTTATTTTCACAATGAGTTTAGGCTATTTTAAACCTTCGCAACCTCAAAAAATTAAAATGTTACCTATTATTAATTTTTTGAACCAGGATCAGCACGATCATTGGCGTTATATGACCTTAGGTTTTGGAGATCAGATGGCATGGCTATCTGCCCAGACCAATGCCTTGTCTGTTGATGGTAATTACCATTCTGCAAGGCGTCTCCCTGAGCTAACGACAAGACCTATAGAGCGCCTTGAAAACTCTAAATTCAAAGGAGTTGAAGGTATTGGTTCATTACAACAGTTTCTTACTACTCCAGAAAAGTATAATCTCAAGTATATTTTTTCTAATGATAAGTTTTACGACCCAATCTTATATTTCTGTGGTTGGCAACGTCTTAGACAACTAGAGAACGGTATTATGGTTTGGGAAAAACTTAATGTTCCTCCACTTTCATCTATACTTCCTAAGGAAGATGTGTCCACATGGTTAAAAATTCTTTGGGGAACTGTACCTTTTCTTACTGTCCTCATAGCATTTATACTCAACATACAATTTTTATTAGTTCATGCTCTAAAAACAAAGTATTCTCCACCTCCGATATATTTAAACTTTCAGAATAATTACAAAAAATTCTCTAGAACAATTTTAAAGCTCACCCATATTTGGTCGGTGATTCTTGCTCTAATTATTTTCTATGGTATTTATCTATTTTACATAAAAAACACATCACATCATTCTCCTAAAAATGTGGTATTTGCTTATTACGATGCTCTAGATTTTAAACAATTTAAAAAAGCCCACAGCCTCATAAACCCTAAAAGCAATATTGCTCTAGATCAATACATGTTAGAAGTATCTGTAACAGATGGTTTACTCAGTTCCTACGCTAAACTCGATGCCATAAAAACCGAAATTATAAATCAAAATGATAGCCTAGCTAATGTTAAAGTTGGAACGAGCTGGATAACTCCTTTAGAAAAAATTAAAAAAACCGAATATCACAATCTAATAAAAATCAATAATAAATGGTATTTGGAACCAAAACCTATTGACTTAGATCTTCCACCTGACCAATTGTACTCTAACAATTCTACCAACTATTTTAACCAAGGTAGACGACGTATTACAACAAAGCAAACACACCATGAAGATGTTTTAAAACAACCTGTTCTTGAAATATTAGATGCCAAGCTCGTAAAGTTTGAAAACCATTATGCCTTAATAGGTGAAATTCAGAATATTGATAATGTACCTGCAGATGTGGTACTAAAAGGCTCGTTGTATAACAATGATAATAAATTTTTGGCTACCTATAATGCCAAATACCATGTAAAACACAAACTGATGCCAAAAGAAATCAGCTCGTTTAGAATTAATTTTGAAGGTATTGCTTGGTCAAAAACGCAAGATTCTATTCCAAAAACATTTAACCCAGATGAATTTACACCAATAGAACTTAACGAGCAACCTACTAAGTTTAACTTACAAGTTGCTGGCAATGTATCAAGTTCTGATTTGTACAAGAATACTTCATTTACTATAAGCGACATAAATTCTTCAAAAATTTCGGGTTCACTATTTAATGGAGGAACTGAAGAGGTTACCATACCTCAATTATTAGTATCTTACTATGACGAGCAAAAGAATTTAGCTTGGGTAGACCATATTTTTATAAAAGAGGGGATTCGACAGCAACGACAACGTCAATTCGAATTTTCCATTTTGAAAAATGAAACTTCAAAATTAATTAATGATAATATGGAAAACTGTTATGTAAACGGTTTACCAAATCAAGATATATCAGATAAAATAGTACCTAACCGAATTCTCAAGCACGATGACAACGAGTTACAACCTATAAATCATCCACTTTATAAATTTGTAAAACTAGAAGTTAACACCTACATAGGAAACCCAAATTAATGCAACTAAAATATTTCTATATCATCCTCTTCATTCTGTTTTTTGCTGCTAGTAGCAAACGAAACTCAGGTGATTCTATTCAAAATTTTGAGTTGCTTACTAAACAAACCTCTTACGTTGCAGGTGATGTTATTTCAATTCAATTTAAAGGAAAGGCAAGTGCTTCTAGTTATTTATTATGTTCAAACAGTTATGGAACTATTGTAGTAAAACCAAGTATAGAAAATGCAACATTCAAGTTTACATTACCCAAAAGCTTTACTAATAAAACAGGAATAATTAATTGGGAACTTATAGGTAACTCCTCATTTAAAACAGGAATACTTGAAGTACTCCCTCAATCCAATGTCAAAGCTATTGAAACCTATATTGGTCCACCGAGTATAGAAGCAGGCGAAAAAGATTACACCATGTTAGTTACTATTCCGACTGATTCACTAGACAATGCCCTTTCTGACAGTACTGCTGTAACCGTTAAGCATCAATTTTTAGATAAAAATTATAGTAAAAAAATCACTATAAAAAATGGAATAGCTTATCAGAACATTTATTCTGAAAGAGAAGATGGTCGCATAATTATTAGTTCAGAATGCTTAGGGTTAGATTCAAAAGAATATGATGTTAACGTTACACCTGCAATACCTACAGATTTTAGTATTAATTACAAACGAATTCACGAGTATGCCGATGGCAACCAAATTACCACTTTACAAACATCTGTATTAAAAGATGTCTATAACAACATTGTCAGCGATGGTACATTTGTTACTTTCTTTTTAACCGACTCTAATGGTCTAAAGTCTTCTACGTCTGGAACTACAATAAAAGGTGTAGCAACTGCCACTTTTTTGCACCCAGATCATCAAGAGCGTTATAATGTAAAAGCTTACGTAGAAGGTATGGCAGAAAGTAATACCATTAACATAACCTATAAAAAAGCTATTGAAACTTTTGAGGTAAAATTCTCTGAAGACAAAAGAACTATTAGTATAGGTCCGATTAAAAGTTTTATGAGTCAACTTGTGCCTGATGGGCTCAATGTTGCCACAAAAATCTATAAAGACGACACCTTGGATAATACCATAATAAAAGAAACTCGCAATGGATTTGCAAGATTACAACTAGATAAAAATCGTTATCCTAAGGGAGTTTACAAAATAGAATTTTATGCTGCTGGAATATCAAAAACCTTTAATTCCATCAACTATGAGTAACACCAATAAAAATATTATAAGAGTAGTCTTAATGCTAACTTATATCATAATGATTGGCTTAGTAGTTTATGGTATATCCTCCATTTATGCTTACCTAAATACTGGTGCTGACCGTAGTAAAATGTTACATACTGAAGTAAAAAAAATAGATCAGTATTTACCTCAAATAACATGGGAACCTTTGGATAATGAAGGGAGACCAATGGACAGTCAAACTTTAAAAGAAATTGAAACCGACTACTTGGATGCTTGGTATGTAAAACATGTTGCCTATAAAACCAATACTATCGAAGGTATAGCCGACTACTACACCGAAAGTTCTAGGAAAAACCTTTACAACATAATACATCTTAATACTGAGAACAATACCTCAATAGAAGCTACAACCTTATCTCACAACCCTAAACTTGATTTTTTTAGTGAAGATGGGCAACTTGTTGTATTAACCGACTATGATGTTGTAGAATACAAGCGTATTTTTATAAACAATAACCTTATTTCTGAAGTTACCGAAACTTCTGACTATCGTGTTACGTTTTTATTAGAAGATGGTTTTTGGCGTATTAGACATATGGTAAAATTAGAACATCGTCCGTTTGAAAACCAAATAACCCAAGACACACTAAAAATAGACATTAAAGGCATTAACTATTATCCGCAAACTACAGCTTGGGATATGTATGGCGATAACTTTAACGCAAATACTATTGTCAAAGATTTTGAAATCATAAAAGATGCTAACCTCAACAGCATACGTATCTTCGTTCCTTATGAAACTTTTGGAAAAGCTAATGTAGATACCAAAAAGCTAAATCAGGTAAAACAACTTTTAGATATTGCTAAAGATAAGAATCTTAAAGTGCTTATTACATTATTTGATTTTTATGGCGACTATTCGGTTTTAGATTGGACTTTAACTCAACAGCACGCTAAAAAAATAGTTACTGCATTAAAAGATCATGAGGCACTATTAGGTTGGGATATGAAAAATGAACCTAATTTAGATTTTGAATCGAGAGGTGAATCTTTAGTAACTGCTTGGCTCGATAAAATGATAGATTTGGTAAAATCTATTGATAGCAACCATCCTGTAACAATTGGTTGGTCTAATATTGAAAGTTGTGAAATATTAAAGAAAAAGCTTGATTTTATTTCATTTCACTACTATGAAAATCTTGATGATTTGTCGGAAGCTTACACCAATTTAAAATCCAAAATCAAAGACAAACCTATTACAATTACCGAGTTTGGTATGTCCTCTTATAATGGATTCTGGAAACCTTTTGGACCGTCTGAAAATGACCAAGCCGAATATCACAAAACAATTCAATCAACTTTCGCCGAACAAAATATTCCGTTTATGTCTTGGACACTCTATGACTTTCCTAAAATACCAAAGGAAGTCGTGGGTAGACTTCCTTGGCGTAAAAATGCTCAAAAGCATTTTGGTTTTATTGATGAAAAAGGAATTAAAAAACCTTCTTTCGAATATATATCCTCTAAAAAATAACTTCTTTTGTTTTACTTTGAATAGTAGAATCAACAACATGCTTTCTACCTATAATAGTTTTGAATGTATCAATATACATTTCTGCTATTTTAGACATTGGGTGCGCCGTTGCAGCTTCGTAATTAGCCTTAGCAATACTTAAACGATGTGCTTCATTGGTAACTAAAGCTTCTATGGCTAAAGCCATACTTTTAACACTAGTTGGCTCAAAAAACTCTCCTTTATA
>JASBSE010000405.1 GCA_030149115.1 Winogradskyella sp.
CATACACAAACCGTTGTAAAACATTTAAAGAAACTTATGAAATACCTTTTGACATTTTTATGTATCGGAATATTTAGCACTTTTTGTTCCTCACAATGTAATTCAGATTTAGAAAAATATTCAGTTGGATTTAATGAAATAAAGGCAAGTTCTTTTTCCTTTCTTAACAGTTCGCTAAATGATGTTAGAATTGTGGGTTACGGAGAGGACACTCACGGAACGGCCGAATTTACATTACTAACAAAGGAACTAATGGAATATCTATCTGAAGAACACCACTTTAAAGTTTTAATTATAGAAACTGGTTTTGGAGAGGGACAATACTTAAACGATTATATTCAAGGCAAAAGCAATGATTTAAAAACCATTTTGGAGAAACATAATTCAACTTGGAGATATAAGACAACGGAATTTTATCAATTGATGGATTGGTTAAAAGCGTACAACAAAAACAATTCTGATACGATTAGCATATATGGGTGTGAAATGCAGTATGTAATTTCTGATGTTAATAGAATTAAAGAATATCTAGAAAAAGTAAATTCTGATTATCAAATAGATGGATTTGAAAAACACTTGTGGCAACCAATTGAAGAAAGCGAGAAAACAGATTATTATCTTTCTTATGCAAAACTAAAAAAGCATTTTATTGATAATTATGAAACATTCATAAGCAAAACATCTGAAAAGGAATTCGCATTAGCCTATCAACATATTGTTGTTTTAGGACAATTTGTAACAGCTATCAACCAAAACGCAGAACAACGAAAGCACGATTTTAGAGACATCTATATGGCAGAAAATATTGAATGGGTTTTAAATTTTCACGGAAATGAATCTAAAGCACTTTATTGGGCACATAATGCTCACGTTGGCGATTGGGTAGATAACGGAATCGTTGATGTTACTGGGCATCAGTTAAGAAAAAGATACGGTAATTCTTATTTTAATATAGCCACGGATTTTGGTACTGGAGAGTTTTTAGCTTTTTCTAAAGATTGGAAAATGGAAACATTTAGTTATGATACGGTTTTAGAAAACACATTTACAAAATGTTTAAAGAACATTGGAAATCCAAACACATTTTTGAATATCCGAAAAGCCAGAGAAAATAAAGAACTAGCTACATATTTGAATTCAGAATTAACAACAATGAGTGGTGCTGGTGCTCAGGTTAGAAATAGTGAAACTGAAACTAAAGAAATTGGAAAAGCATTTGATGCTATTATATATTTAAACAAGACTAGTAAAATTAATTGGGCTGAATAAAAAACGTTTTTGAACAATGGCTATGCGTCATTGCGCGTTTTTACCTGCCTCTGAAAATTTGCTATGGCACACAGTTCGTTTCACTAGTGTCAGTTTGGTGTGTACTTGCAAAGTTAAGTGCTAAACCTTGTAACTACTCATAGCTGAGACCGTTGAGGTGCATTAGTAAACTGAAAAATGTGATTGACCTAAAAAGAAGAAAGAAACTTGCGCTACACCTGAGACAACTCTCGACAGGTCAGATAAGCAACGATGATTTTGAAGAGCGAGTAATGGATGATGTAACTTATGGTTGGCTTCCAGAACAATATTACCGCTCAAAAGAAAGTAAAAGCGATGATAAAATTATCAGACCTATTCTTGAATTTTCTTGGTGCCTTTACAATGACACTTATAATCATAAGCTGAAAGGAAAACATAAATTGACAGAAGGGCAGATAAAAGATATTGCGAGACTTATTTTATTCCTTCATTCAGATCAGGAATACGATTGGAATTATGTGGATATGACTAATCCAATTATTCGATTTTCTTTTAATGACTTATTGAAAAGCATAATAACCTTTGGACAGTATTATAGAAATATAAAAATGTCTAGAGAGCAACAATTTGAATTAATGAAAAAAGAAGGTAATTTTGAATATTGGCCATTCAAAACGAAAGCGGATTATGAAAGGCAATTGAAGAATCAGCCATTTCTGGTAGAAAAATAAAAACAGCAATGCAATACGGTGTTTATTGCATACCCACGGAATACGTACCACACACAAACCGTTGTGATATATTATTTAGTAATCTTAATCAATTTAAAATCATATCTTTAGAGAAACTAACCTCTGATGATAAATTTCTTTCGTAAAATCCGCCAAAACTTACTTGCTGAGGGAAAGACTGGAAAGTATTTAAAATATGCAGTAGGAGAAATTGTACTTGTGGTTATTGGAATCTTGATTGCTTTACAAATTAATAATTGGAATGAAGAGCTAAAAGATACTAAACGAGAAAAGTTAATACTAAAAGAATTCAAAACTTCAATAGACAAGGATCTTAGGCTTTACGAAGATAATTATACTTGGCGTCTTGAAAGAAAAAAGAAGGGACTGGACAGTTTATTATATTACATTAAAAACGATAATAATATTCCTGATACACTTTTTAAAACTTTTTATGGGATGATGAGTCAGAATATCCTACTAACCTATGATGAAGGACCTTATGAAGCACTAAAATCAGCTGGGCTAGAAATTATAAGAAACGACTCATTAAGAACAGCAATAAATAGAACTTATACCAGATTACCTAAACTGATATATTTTGCTCATAGTAATGATGCTGAAAGGTATTCTATGATTTCTAGCCTAGAAAATAAAATTTCAAATATCAAAACCTTTAAATATCAAGATGACAGAATATCTGCAGAGTATGAAATCAAGGTAAATCAAATACTAACCAATCAAGATTTTCTTCGAATTTATGATTTACAAGCCAATAAATATGATACCTATACATATCGATTAAAACAGATAAAATCTGATCTTATTGACTTAAAAAAACAAATTGAAGAAGAGTTAAAAAAATAATGAAAGCACAATGACCAACCTATGATTAAGTTCTTTAGAAAGATTAGACAAAATTTACTATCAGAGGGCAAAACAGGCAAGTACTTAAAATATGCTATTGGAGAAATCATTCTAGTGGTTATAGGGATTTTAATTGCCTTACAAATAAATAACTGGAACGAGAGTCGTAAAAACCACAAACAGGAAATAAATTTCTTGGTACGCTTACAGGCCGAGATAAAAACCGATGTTGAAAATATCTCAAACGCTATTCGCGCAAATAAAAACCGGATGGAACGTGCCGAGTTTTTGTTGGGTTCTATTGATAAACCAAAATTAGTTGAGGATTCCGCCACTTACTTTATACAAAGTGTTGAATATGCAGGGTATACCAATGACCCTGTAATTTCGGATAACACTTTTGAAGAAATCAAATCTAGCGGAAAACTTTCCCTTATCAGAAATGAAAAGCTAAGAAGTAAGATTCAGGATTATTATTCCTGGACATCACAGCGTGGCCAATATAATTTTATTCGTCAGGATAATCAATTGAATTATTTTAAAGAGCGCCGAGGAATACTCTCTTCACGTCAACAAATAAATATGGGGAGTTTTACACAAACGGAACAGTACTCTATATCGGAAGCCAAAGAGGTGTATGAACGAATGATGAATAAACCTGGTTTTTTAGAATTACTTTCGTTTACAATTCAATCTCAGATTAGAACCGGTGAGAGCTTTGAATCTATTAAGAAACAGGCCATTGAATTGAATAAAATGATTGAAGAAGAGATTAAATAGTTAAAAAACACTGTATAACCTCATTAATTGGTGTAATTATAAATGCTGAAGTGGTCAATGACTGGTACAAGTTCGATTTAACTGTGTAGAATCTAAAGATTGGTCTATTGCCAGTTCTTAACCGAAAAACATTAACTTTAAAACCAGAACTGACGTTTATACTAACCGTTATAAAACATATTGAAAATGAAAATATTACTGATATTGATATTTACACCTATAATTTTAATTGGACAAAACAAAGAGAGTTATTTGCCAATTGAAATCGGAAAAGAAAAAACTCTGACTTGGTACAAAGATAAATATGTAGAATCTTTTACCGACTCAACAGAAATTGGTGGTGAAAAATATTATTTATATTCTCAGAAATTTAAAAACAAATCAATGGATATGTATATTCGAATAAGTAACGATACTGTATATCATTGGAATGACGTTAAGAAAGAACATCAAGTGTTTTTTGGAATAAATCCCAAAGTTGGAGAGACAATTGGCATCGGTACAATCCTAGAAGTTGAAGCTAAACTTAAAACGCCAAAAGGAAAATTAAAGGATTTATTGGTAATCCAAATGAATTATTCAAATGGAATGTCTGACAAAAGATATTATCAAAAAGGATTTGGACTTGTTGCTGTTAAAAATAACAAAGGACTAATTTGTTATTATGTTCCTGACTAAAAATACCTTTTAATGAAAACAACTTTACTTTTACTCATAATATTTTTATCTATTGAATTATCTTTTGCACAAGAAGTTAACTATTATGATAGTGGAAAAATTAAAGATAGTTTAGTTCTTCAAGAAAATGGATTATCCGAATATTTTAAATTCAGTGAGAACGGAAATTTATTTTTTCATTTGAAAGAAATAATTTCTGCCAACGGACAAATTGTTGGGAAACTAAAGGAATACTTTATCGGTTCAAATATGCTTCATTACGAAAGAACCGTAAATAAATCATTACAAAATGTTGGACCTGTAACAGCTTATTATCAAAATGGTGAAATAGAGAACAAAGGTAGCTATGACCGAAACCAAAATCAGATTGGCGATTGGTTTGAATACTACGAAAATGGCAATTTACTGAGACACTCAGTATATGAAGACAACAAAACTATATACCGAAAAGATGGTTTACCCAATGGTAATGTTTATTTAGAAATGGAATTATTGGAAAGCAAAAACCTATATAGAATTACATACTATCATTCTAACGGTAATATAGAATCAATTAGATACGAAAATTTAGAAGGGGATTTAATTGGAAAGCACCTAGAATATCGGGAAAATGGCACACAACTATACAAGACAGGTCAATACAACGATAAAGGGGAAAAATCGGGCGAATGGATTACCTATAGAGAAGATGGTGCAATATGGTGGAGTGAAAAATATCTTGAAAATGGAAATATATATTGCGAGAATTTTTATGAGAATGGAAGGTTAAAAAACCAAGGAGAAAGAACATATAGTGGTAACAAAGTAGGGCCTTGGATTTATTATGATAAGGATGGAAATAAAATTAATGAAGAAAATTTTGGGGAATAAAGCACAAGAATGTCTATAGTTCATTGCGGCTAGAATTCCTATCTAAAAATACCCTTGCTAAACTTTTAAAGGCTCTTTTTACTATCTTGGTTTCCAACCAACGAACAAACCTTAGCCGAATCGTTAGCTATAATTAACACCTAAATGAAAAAAAGAACAAATACGCAACAGTGTATAGCCGTAATTTGTTATTAGCATATTGATTGTCTATTAGTCTACAAGTCGTTGACTATACATAATCTTTGAATTAACTGTTTTGAACCTAAATGTTTGTCTAACTTTAGTGCTTAATTGAAAAACTCTTATGAATAAACTTCTTTTTATATTAGTAATAGGATTTGCTTTGACATGTAAAAGTAGTTCAGACAAGGTTTCCGAATTCAATATTGTCGGAAAATGGGAATGGGACTCTTTTTCTTCATCTGGTAGTTTTGTTTTTTATAGTAACGGATTTGTTGAAATTGAATCTGATAATGAAAAAATTGGAGGGAAAGACTTTATGAGAGATGGAAAAAAGTTTAGTCTTGAGTATAAAGTTAACTATGATACAACACCCAATACATTAGATTTAATATTTACAGAATTGGAGAGTAACCAACAATTGAAAATGCCCGGAATAATTGATATTGTGGAAAATGATATTCTATTATATGCTCGAGGCACAAATGGAATGAGACCAAAAAGTATTGCCGAATCTGATGATAAAATCACATTATATAGAATTAAATAAAAACTGTAAAAACACCGTATAACATTTTTGAACTTCGTTATAAGCATTAATCCATGATAAAATTCTTTCGTAAAATCCGCCAAAAACTAGTTTCTGAAAATAAGTTTAGCAAGTATTTACTTTACGCTGTTGGCGAAATTGTGCTTGTAGTTATTGGGATTTTGATTGCCTTACAAATCAATAATAAGAATCAAGAAAGGATAAATAGAGATTATGAATTGACAATGCTCAGGGAGATTAGGGATGCTTTAGAAAAAGATATATCTAACATGGAGGGTGGGCTTAAGACTATTGAAGATTTAAAACAAAGCGTCATTAAGTTAACAACTGTTAGAAATGAACCCACTTACCCTTATGATTCACTAGTTTACCATTTTACCAAGGTGAGACGTGGTGGTATTGCTCTAGTAATCAACTATAGTCCATACGAGTCGATCAAATCTACAGGATTAGATAAAATTTCGAATTCACAACTCAGAAACAGTATTACAAATTTGTATGAGGTTAAAATGAAAGGGGTTGAGTTTTGGGTTAATGAATTTATTAGAAGACAACTCTATAAAAAAAATGACTTGGTTTCTACAATATTTGAAAAAGAAGTTATCCCTGACACAAAAGATGGTATAAAAGTAGACTATAAGATAAGTCTTGAGCTAATTCATGATAGCGATGACTTTAATGAATTTCTAGTTATTTCAGGTGGTTTTATACCCATTGCTAAAAGAAACATGAACTATGCAATAAATGAAATGAAATCTCAAATAAAAGAGATTGAATTAGAACTAAAGAAATAGCATTGGGCAACAATGGCTAGAAGTAATTGCTTGTTTCGGATTTGTGTGTTATTACCTAAGTTAATCTACAGGTAGTATCATGTATAGTCCATTGCCACTGAACTTTCTCACTAAAATACATTTCGTACTTGTTTCATTGTAAATTACTA
>JASBSE010000410.1 GCA_030149115.1 Winogradskyella sp.
TTAATAATATTAGGAGCTAACTTTACACTTATTGATGATGCTTTCGCTTTAATATTTGAAGGCGCATTTTCTGGCCTAGGTATAGCAGGTGGACTTGTTGGTGTAATGATTCAAGGTATTAGAAGAGGTGCGTTTTCTAATGAAGCAGGTGTGGGTTCTGCTGCTATTGCTCACTCAGCAGTAAGAACTAAATATCCAGCAAGTGAAGGTATTGTTGCTTTATTAGAACCTTTTGTAGATACAGTTGTTATTTGTACAATGACAGCTTTAGTTATCGTTATTACAAACTTTGATGGTTCATTTATGGAGTATGGTGTTGAGATTAAAGAAGGTGTTGAGATTACTGCAACAGCTTTTGATAGTGTTATTCCACATTTCTCAATCGTACTTACAATTGCTGTTATCTTATTTGCGTTTAGTACAATGATTTCATGGTCTTACTATGGTATGCAAGGTTGGGTTTATTTATTTGGAAAAGGAAAAGCTTCAGATTTAGCGTATAAAGTATTGTTCTTAGTATTTGTGGTTATTGGTGCTTCAATTAGCTTAGGTGCAGTTATAGATTTCTCAGATGCTATGATTTTTGCCATGGTAGTTCCAAATATTATTGGTGTAGTGTTATTGTCACCAATCATTAGAAATGAATTAAAAAAATATTATAAAGCTATAAATGTCAAGGAGGAAGCTATAGAAGAAGGAGCAGATGACTTGAACGAGGTTTTGTAAAAAAGAACTTATAAATATATGAAATCCCATTTCCAGTTTACTAATCAACAGCGGAATGGGATTTTTTTATTGCTTATAATTATCATTGCAATGCAATGTATTTATGCTTTCGTAGATTTTTCTGATGATGTTTCTTCCAAAGAAAATAATGAAATAGATACATTTAGAAACGAGTTAGATTCACTTCGCCTAATAGAGATTGAAAATAGTAAACCAAAGATTTACCCTTTCAATCCAAATTACATAACAGATTACAAAGGTTATACTCTAGGTATGACTAATGAAGAAATTGATAGACTTCATCAATTTAGAGAAACTAATCAATGGGTTAATTCTGCAAAGCAATTTCAAGAGGTTACAAAAGTATCAGATTCATTGCTGAATAAAATTTCACCTTACTTTAAATTTCCAGAATGGGTCACTAATCCCAAACCAAAGACAATTAATTATAACAATTCGTTTACCAATAATAATGAGCCAAAAACTTTTGATCAGAAAATAGATTTAAATATAGCCACAGTTAGTCAACTTCAAAAAGTATATGGTGTTGGTGAAAAGCTTTCAGAACGTATCATTAATTATAGAACTAAAAATGGTGGTTTTGTAGCAGATGTAGAACTAACAGAGGTTTATGGTCTTATGCCAGAAGTGATTGATAGAATTAAGAACGACTTTACCGTAAAAACTCCAAGGACAATTAAAACTTATAATCTCAATACAGCAACAAGAGATGAACTTGTGCTTATTAAGTACATAGATTATGAGGTAGCCAATAATATAATTGAAGAACGAACACTTCGCGAGGGATTTGAATCTTTTGAGGAATTAACAGAAATTGAAGATTTTCCTATCAAAAAATTAGAGATAATTAAATTATATTTGCGATTATAAAGAAAAATATAATTTATGTCAAATATATACTTCACTGAAGAGCACAATTTATTTAGAGAGAGTCTAAGAGATTTTTTACAAAAGGAAGTTGTGCCTCATATTGAAAAATGGGAAAAAACAGGTGCTATTGAACGCTTTATCTGGAAAAAGTTTGGAGATATGGGATACTTTGGTTTAGCCTACCCAGAACAATATGGTGGATTGGATTTGGATTTGTTTTATACAGTAATCCTTTTAGAAGAATTACAACGTATCAACTCAGGTGGCTTTGCTGCCGCAATGTGGGCTCATGCATATTTAGCAATGACGCATCTTAATAAAGAAGGAGATGATGCTATAAAGTCAAAATACCTTGCTGATAGTATTTCTGGTGATAAAATAGGTTGCCTGTGTGTTACAGAGCCATTTGGTGGTAGTGATGTGGCAGGTATGAGAACTACAGCTGTTAAAGAAGGTGATTATTATATCTTAAATGGATCTAAAACTTTCATTACTAATGGAGTTTACAGTGATTACATGGTTGTTGCTGCTAAAACTAATCCAGAGTTAGGTAATAAGGGTATTAGTATGTTTGTTGTAGATAGTGATGCAAAAGGTGTTTCGGCAACTAAATTAGATAAGTTAGGTTGGAGAGCATCAGATACTGGTGAAATAGCCTTTGATAATGTAAAAGTGCCTACTAATCAATTAATGGGAGAAGAAGGAAAAGGATTTGCATATATAATGCAACATTTTGCATTAGAAAGACTCATAATGGGAATAAATGCTCATGCCAGAGCTGAGTATGCTTTAGAGTACACATTACAATATATGTCTGAAAGAACAACCTTCGGGAAGTCGCTAGATAAATATCAAGCTTTACGTCATAGGTATGTAGATATGCATGCGGATATGCAATTATGTAAACATTATAATTATATGGTGGCAGATCGCTTAGATAAGGGAGAGTATGTTGTAGAAGAGGCAACAATTTCTAAGTTAAAATCTACCAAGATGGCAGATGAGGTGGCTTATAACTGTCTGCAATTTTTAGGAGGTTATGGTTATATGGAAGAATATCCATTAGCAAGAATCTATAGAGACAGCCGTTTGGGACCGATTGGAGGAGGTGCATCAGAAATTCTAAAGGAAATTCTTTCTAAAATTATTATTGATAAAAAGTCATATAAACCAGCAACATAATGAGTTGTTTTGGTGTTTTAAATCCTGCCTTGAGCAGGATTTTTTTATTTCTAGGTGGTTGTTTCAATCAAAAAAAGGTAATTTTAGTTATCTAAAAAGAGGTATGAGCTTAAAAGCATTTTCAGAATATTTAGCATTAGAGAAGAATTATTCTAAACATACGGTATTAGCATACGTTAGAGATTTGGAAATGTTTCAAGAGTTTTTAAATGAAAATCACGATTCAGAACCAATTGAAAATGTTGATTATTCAGAGATCAGGCAATGGATTGTTGAGTTGGTCAATAGTGGTGTCTCAAATAGAACTATAAACAGAAAAGTATCTTCACTTAATTCATACTATAAGTTTTTGCAGAAAGCTCAACAAATAGAAACTAATCCGTTAAGAAAGCACAAGGCGTTAAAAGTGGGTAAAAAGGTGCAGTTACCTTTTTCTGAAGATGAACTAAAGCGGGTTTTGGAGGATTCTATAGAAGTAATAGATTTTGAAAGCGCAAGAGATAAACTGATTATAGAGTTGTTTTATGCTACAGGCATAAGAAGAATTGAGTTAGTGAATATGAAACTATCTGATGTAGATTTAAGTAAAAAGCAAATAAAGGTACTTGGTAAAAGAAACAAGGAACGCTATATGCCATTGCTTAGTTCTTTGGTAAAATCCTTAGACACCTATCTAGGCTTTAGAAATAGTTTACCCGAAATTACAGATAAAGAGTATTTATTTTTAACAAAAAAGGGTGTTAAGATTTACGAAATGCTTGTTTATAGAATAATAAATAAGTATTTTAGTGTAGCATCCTCAAAAGCTAAATGTAGTCCACATGTATTAAGGCACTCATTTGCAACACATTTATTAAATGAAGGAGCAGATTTAAATGCAGTAAAAGAACTTCTTGGGCATACTAGTTTAGCAGCAACACAAGTATATACACATAATAGTATATCCGAACTAAAAAAAGTGTATGCTAAAACGCACCCAAGAAATAAACGTTAAGAAATAAACTTAATATTAAAGAAAGTATTGAAAACTATAGTATTCAATACAAATGTTAAACTTAAAAATTAGTGTATGAAAGTAAACACCCAATCCGTTAATTTCACAGCTGACAGAAAGTTGATTGATTTCATCCAGAAGAGAATGGATAAACTAGATTTATTTTATGACAAAATAATTCAGTCCGATGTTTATTTGAAGGTAGAGAATACTAGCGATAAAGAAAACAAAGTTTTTGAAGCCAAAGTAAGCGTTCCTGGAGATAGTTTTGTGGTTAAAAAACAATGCAAAACCTTTGAAGAAGGTGCAGATATAGCCATAGCATCATTAGAGAGACAAATTAAAAAACGAAAAGAAAAATTAAGAGCTCGAATAAAAGCATAAAATTTTTCAGAAAATGTTTTGAATAAAAAAATAAAATACTACATTTGCAGTCCGTTAGAAATAGCGGGCTTTTTTATAGCAAGAAATTGTTGGTAAAAAGTACTCAAAAAGCCGATGTAGCTCAGCTGGCTAGAGCAGCTGATTTGTAATCAGCAGGTCGTGGGTTCGAGTCCCTCCATCGGCTCTAAAAACACCAAATAAAGGGGTGTTTTTAAATTGAAATATTGAAATGAATTAGGGGAGATTCCAGAGCGGCCAAATGGGACGGACTGTAACTCCGTTGTCTTTCGACTTCGCAGGTTCGAATCCTGCTCTCCCCACTTTTTCTAAACCAAAAAAAAAGTTTGGTTGTTTTTGAAATATTGAAACCATTAATTAAGGAAACTTAATTATAAATGCGGGAGTAGCTCAGTTGGTAGAGCGTCAGCCTTCCAAGCTGAATGTCGCCGGTTCGAACCCGGTCTCCCGCTCAAAAAAAACCTGCGAAGGCAGGTGTCTCTTAGTTGAGATGTTAAACACTTTACGCCGGTGTAGCTCAGGGGTAGAGCGTTTCCTTGGTAAGGAAGAGGTCACGAGTTCAAATCTCGTCATTGGCTCTTTTTTCTAAGAGAAACTTAGAATAGCAATTGAACACTAATATTAAATAAGATTAAATAAA
>JASBSE010000531.1 GCA_030149115.1 Winogradskyella sp.
GAAAACTATTACAAGAAACAATTCTTTATTGTAAAAGATGAAAAAGGTCGTAATGTGAGTAAACGGTTTTTTGAATTGGATTATAATAATAAAATTAAGTGGGTATATGCCAATGAGATTCCTTACCAAAGAATTGATGTTACAGAAGCACATTTTGAAGAAGCTAAAAATTCGAAAAAACACATTATTAAAGTTAACGGAAACTATATATCTAAGAACGACTTAAACAAATACAAAGCATCAGACTTTATAACATTTTCTTACACACCAATTTCAGAATTGGCAGAAATGAAAGAGCAATCCGTCCTAAACTTAGTAACACCAGATGCCTACAATTTATTTATTAGACTAATGGTAAATCATTATACTGAAGTATTTGATAACTATGAGGAAGAAATAGCACTCTCTGAAAACAAACGAAAGTCCGATATAAAAGAGCTAGTAAGCACCTATGAGTTTCTAGATTATAACTACAAGAAATTCACACCCGAAATCTTAAAACAAAACCAATTTATTCCTCCAACGCCTATATCAGAAGATATTATAAAACAAGTTCATCAATCTTACCTTGATAAACCAAATTTATATATTGATGAGGACAACAATTTATTCCTAAACAATAAGCCTACATCATTAAAATCTATTCAAAAGGACTTTAATAAAATTACAAATAATAAAAAATCTGAATTGATTTTAGAAGCAAATGGCAGACGTATTCACAATGACTTTATTAACCAAATTATGGTAGCCATTGGTGATAATTTAATAAACATTGAAGTTTCTAATGGTCAAGTGTTAATTTATAATCCTGATTTTAAAAATAAAGAAGTTAATCAACAAAAACCAATCATGTGGATTTTCATCAACAGAGAAGGACAACTATTAGTTGATGATGAAATTGGCACACTAGAAAGCATTGAAAAGAAACTAAAAAAACTATCTAAATCTAAAAATTCAAAAGGTACAGTAGCTATTAAATTTGATCCAGAAACACCTAAAGAAACAATTAATGAAGTAAAATCTATAGTACAAAAATGTGGTTTTAAAGCCCTTACTTTAGACATTAATCAAATTCCGCCACCGCCACCTCCTCCACCAGCTCCGAGTCAAAAGGAACAAAAGACACCTACAAAAGAAGAAGTTGAAGAATACAATACTTGGGCAAAAAAGATAAAGAAAGAAACACTTAAAGCTCAAGAAAATGAGCGCAATGGTAAACCAGCAGAATACCCTATTATAAAACAAAAGGATTTAGTAAAATATGTTGGAATTTATAAACGAATGACTACAGAACAAAAACAAAATTCTGTTGAATTACCTATTGCCGACAAGGAACTAAAAAATACGGGATTGAAATTTCCACCTCCACCTCCACCAGAACCGAAAAAACCTAAATCAACATTAGACTTTATAATTAAAATGGCCAAAGAAAATGCTAGTTTCTATTATGATGGAAAGAGTATCACATCGGATGAAGCCATAGCATTAATAAAGAAAAATGATAAACTAAACGTTAATGCGTATCCAAAATCAAAAGAAGGAAAACCGCTAGTCTATATCTCAAAAGAACCAATTAAGGTTGATAAAAAGAAAAAATCAAAAAACTAGAATCAAAAAAGCCTCGCAATGCGAGGCTTTTCATTTTTATGGAAGGTAAGATAATCCATTTCTTGTTTTCCAAAGGAAATACTTTTCGAATAAGATTTTGCCAAAATCATAGATTACATTCGGAATCATAATGGCAAACGTTCTTGGTTTAAATAAGTGGTTGCTCACAATTAAAACTTCCTTTTTACCTGCATCCATCACACATAAACCAGGAATTTTCCCCCAAGGCTTTTCTTTAAGTTTTTTACCTTTTTGAACTCTAAGAATATTCTCTGCCACTACCTTACCAGTTTCGTCTGATGGATATCCTGTTTTTGGTCCAGAGAAAGGTACTTTACCCGGTTTAAAAGGTAGTTTTACATCTACCGCAATACCTGCAGCCCAAATATTCTTATGTGTAACATGCTGATAAGTATCATTCACAGGAATATAACCCGCAGCATTGGTTTGCAATCCTTCAGAATTAACAACAAACTCTACACCAACAAAAGGAGGCATTAACATGGTAAAATTGCTTTCTATAAATTCCTCATTAGACAATAAGACACCATTAGACTTCACCTCTTCTACGCCAACCTCAGTTCTATAATGTATGTTAAACATTTTCATAAAGGTCTTAAGCATGGTTTCTCCCATTGGCATACCGTCTATACCAAAATGTCCTAAATATGTTTCTGGTGTTATCCAGTATAAATCTACCTTTTTACGTATTTTCTGTTCTCTCAGCCATTTTTCAATATTAAAAAGAAACTCATATGCTGCGCCCATACATCCAGCATTTTGTGTTGCCCCAATTACAATCGGCCCAGGATTTTCTTTAAATGCATTAAGTGCTTTTCGAGTTTTCATGGCACCATCTGGTGTGCCTATATAGTATGCATAATCTTTAACTCCTTTAGCTACATCATACTTTACTTTTGGACCCGTAGCTATGACCAAATCGTCATATTCAAAATCGCCTTTTGTAGTTTCAACCTTATTATCTTCAGGCAATACTTTTATAGCTTCTGCATGTACAAACTCCACACCTTTTTTCTCTAGTATCTTATCTTTTCTAAATGAAATATCTTTAATATCTCTTCTTCCAAAAGGTACCCAAATCAATGATGGTATAAATAAAAATAAGGGTGATTTATCAATAAGTATAACACGCTGATTCTTTGGATCTTTCCTTTTTAATTCTAACGCCGCAGTCATCCCTGCAAAATTTCCTCCTATTACAACTGTAGTTCTCATAACTCTATGATTTTTGGTTACATATAAAATTAGTTTTTATACCCAAGATTTGATATGACAAAAATCATACATGCCCTAAACTCCACATTTTTAGCTAAGTTATGTAACATTTGTTACCATTTTGCGTTCTAATAACCTATACATCAATCAATCAAAAAACAAACAGTTATGTTAAAACAATTCTTTATTCTATGTTCAGGGGCAGACACAGACATACTTAAAGACTGCTCTAATGGCGAACAAAACAAATATGCTGGTATTGGAGCTACAGTTTTTTTTACTGCTTTGATGGCAACTATTGCAGCCAGCTATGCACTCTACACCATATTTAACAATTTATACACCTCTATATTCTTTGGAATAATTTGGGGACTTCTCATATTTAATCTAGACCGTTATATTGTTTCAACTATTAAAAAAAGAAACAACTTTATAGATGAGCTATTACAAGCTACACCAAGGATTTTTCTAGCTGTGATAATTGCTGTAGTGATTTCTAAACCTTTAGAACTTAAGATTTTTGAAAAAGAAATCAACCAGGTGTTATTAGAACAAAAGAATGATTTAACACTTGCTAACCAAAATCAAATTGCGCAACAGTTCAATCCTAAAATTGCTGACTTAGAAAGTCAGATTTTAGGTTTACAAAGTGAAATTAACAGCAAAGAAGCCGAAGTTAATGCACTTTACGATACTTATATAACAGAAGCCGAAGGCACATCTGGATCAATGAAACTAGGAAAAGGTCCTGTGTACAAAGAAAAACGAGAGAAACATGATGCTGCCTTAGCTGAACTTCAACAACTTAAAACCGACAACAAAACAAAAATTACAACTTTAGAAAATGAAATTATTGCTTTGCAAGGTGATTATAAAACAAATGTTACAGAGTCCCAACCTATAATTGACAATTTTGATGGGTTAATGGCTAGAGTTAATGCTTTGGGAACATTGCCTTGGTTGCCATCATTCTTTATTTTCTTATTATTTCTTGCCATAGAAACGTCACCTATAATTGCGAAACTTTTATCACCAAAAGGTGAGTTTGATTATAAACTCGAGGATCAGGAAACTGTTGTAAAGTCTTGGGTAGACCAACAAGTTGCTGAACGTAAACTTCTTGTTAAAACCGATAATGACATCAACAATAAGGTTTACACAGAAATTGCAGACGAA
>JASBSE010000426.1 GCA_030149115.1 Winogradskyella sp.
AACAAAAAGCTTAATTATGTCATCAATAGAACAACAAGCAAAAGGAAAAAAAGATGGTGAGATTAGATATCTTACACCATTAAATATAGAGACACAAAAAACGAAGAAGTATTGTCGTTTTAAAAAGTCTGGTATTAAGTACATTGATTACAAAGATCCAGATTTCTTATTAAGCTTTGTAAACGAGCAAGGTAAATTGTTGCCAAGACGTTTAACAGGAACTTCTTTAAAATATCAAAGAAAAGTATCTGTGGCAGTAAAAAGAGCTAGACATTTAGCTTTAATGCCATATGTTGCTGATTTATTAAAATAAAATATCATAACAATGGAACTTATATTAAAACAAGACGTTGAGAATTTAGGATTTAAAGACGATATTGTAACAGTAAAGAGCGGTTATGGTAGAAACTTTTTAATTCCTCAAGGACATGCTGTAATGGCTACAGCTTCTGCTAAAAAAGTTTTAGCAGAGACTTTAAAGCAACGTGCTTATAAAGAAAAATCTGTTATATCTGAAGCAGAAAAAACAGCAGAAGCTTTAAAAGCATTAGATATTAAAATCACTGCGAAGGCAGGTACAGGCGCAACAGCTGGAGATAAACTATTTGGTTCTATAACTAATATGGATTTAGCTGAAGCATTGAGAAACGAAGGTCACGAAGTTGATAAAAAATATATTTCTATCAACGGTGGTAATATTAAGCGTTTAGGTCAGTACGAAGCAGTAATTCGTTTACACAGATCTGTAAATGTTGATTTTACTTTTGAAGTTATTGCAGAAGCTTAATAGCTTTCAAATTAAATATTAATAAAGACCGTTTAGTTTTCTAAGCGGTTTTTTTATTCAATGATATTCATGAAAAGACTTTTTGTACTATTACTCTTTGTATTTAGCTTAATAGCTTGTAAAAACACAAGTCAAAATGAGCAGTTAAAACAAGTAACGACGTCTGAGCTCATTCAAAAATTTAGAGCTTCAAAGTCAGATTACCCAAAAATTAGTGTGCACAGAGGAGGAAAAGGTATTAAGCATTATCCAGAAAATTGTTTGGAAACTTTACAATATGTAAGTGATAGTATTTCGGCAATTTTTGAAATAGATGTTGCTCAAACCAAAGATGGAAAATTAGTCTTAATGCATGACAATTCTATAGATAGAACTACAACAGGAAGTGGTTTGGTAAAAAACCTTACTTATAATGAATTAAATAGTTATAATCTGGTAGATGATTACGGAAACCAGACCAATTATAAAATTCCTTTATTTTCAGAGGTTCTAAAATGGAGTAGGGAAAACAATGTTATTTTAACAATAGATATTAAGCGAAGTGTTAGTCAAGAAGATGTTATAAACGCTATTGAATTGGCTAAAGCAAAAGATATAAGCATTATTATAACGTATGATGTTGAGCAAGCTAAATCGGCTTACAGATTAGCTCCAAGCTTATTACTTTCGGTTTCAGCAAGAAACGATGAAGAATTTGATAAATTATTGAAAACCGAAATACCTACGGAAAATATGCTTGCTTTTACTGGGACGCGTTTGTCTGAAAAGTCATTGTATCAAAGACTTCATAATGAAGATATAGTTTGCATTTTAGGTACACTAGGTAACTTGGATAGACAAGCAGAAGCCAGAGGTGATGAACTATATCTAAAATGGGAAAAACTAGGAGTTGATATTTTAGCCACAGACAGACCTTTTGAAGCGCATAAAGCAATAAACCAATAATTCTAATGAAATACGCAAGATTAACAAAAGAACAATTTGAAGAGTTACATCAGGAATTTATTAATTTCTTGGCAACACAGTCTATTACTGCAGATGAGTGGGAAGATATTAAAACAAATAATCCTGAAGCAGCTGAGCAAGAACTAGATGTGTTTAGTGACTTGGTTTGGTATGGTGTATTGAGTAAGGTAGAATACCTAGAGCATATTTCTTCAAATCAAATACATCTTTTTAAGTGTAGAGAAAATGACATGCACCTAATCGCCATCAAGTTAAAAGAAGATAAGGCAGATTTAACTACAAAAGAAGGGTTTCAGTGGTTGAGAGATAATTTGTTGTCTGATGATATTGAATTTTTCAACGCTAAGAAAGACTACTCAGACGATAAGCATCAGGATATTTTTAAGCTAATTCAACAAGGAGCTAATATCACTAAAGGAGAATTATTTCAATATTTTGAAAAACTTATAAGGCAGTAATCTAAAAGCCTCTACTTTGTTCTTCACGTTCTTTAGCACGCTTTTGTTTTATGTCTTTTTTCTGTCTTTCAATAGAACCAAATTTTCTATGGTAGGGTAGAGGTCCTCCAAAATCTTTATCCACATCATCAAGAAGTAGATTTCGGATAAAATTATTTATTCGGTTAAAAAATTTAAGCATAATTATTCATGTCTAAGTGATTCTATAGGGTCTAAACTTGCAGCTTTTGTTGCTGGATATAAACCCGAAATTATGGCTACAACAAAGGCTATACTTGTAGCCCAAATCATCGCTACCCAAGGTGTTGAAAATTCTAACTTAAAACCGGCTGCGACTCCCCATCCAATCAAAATACCTAAAATAATACCTATAATTCCTCCAAGCTGACCAATAATAATGGTTTCCATAAAGAATTGAAATGCTATGGTTTTTCGTTTCGCACCCAAGGCTTTTCGTACACCAATTTCTCGTGTGCGTTCGCTTACAGAAACCAACATAATATTCATTAAAGCAATTGTGGAACCAAATATTGTAATAATGCTTATTACCCAAGCTGCAATGTATAGTGTATTGGTGTTTTCTGCCACACGGTTTAAAAGATCATCACTACGTTCTATGCCAAAATTATTTTCTTCAACAGGATTAAGGCCGCGTACATTCCTAAAGGTAAGCGTGGCATCGTCTTGTGCTCCTTCTAGCATATCTGTCTTATCTACCTTAACACTTAGTGTATAATTTATATTTGCATTGGTAAATATAGATCGTGCTTTTTGTATTGGTATTATAACGGTTAAGTCCTGGTTGTTTCCGAATGTAGATCCTTTTTCCTTAATAACACCTATAACTTTAAACTTAGAACCTCTAACACTAATAGTTTTATTGATTGGGTTTTCATCAGGAAAAAGAGCTTTTTGTAAATCGCTACCAATAACACAAACTGTATTGTTGTTTTCTACGTCAGCAAAATTTAGAGAACGACCATTATCAATTTCTAATCCAGAATTTTCAATATAATTTTCGTTTGCACCAATAATAGCAACTTCTGGGTCGGTTTTTTCGTTTTCATACTTTACTTCAGAAGTTGCAGAGCCATAAAAAGAAACTGCAATCTTCGTATAAGGATAATTGTAGTTATCAATAAAATCCTTAACATTTCTGTAGCTTATAACTGGGTTAATTTTTTGACGCTCTCTACCACTTTGGCGTTGTGTTCTAAACTCATAACGCTGGAAATTAAAAGTATTAGCACCCATAGAAGAAAAGTTGCTAGACATAGTGTTCTCTAAGGCAGATACACCACTTAAAATACCAACTAATGCCATAATACCAATAGCGATAATTACAACAGTTAAAATAGTGCGGAGTAATTGGCTTTTTATAGAGCCAAAAGCAATTCTTACATTCTCTTTAGCTAATGAAAACATGGTGGTATCTAAAGTTAGTTGGATTGTTTAAAACCATAAGACGTCCCAAACAGCATAAAGTTACTATAAATTTAAAATTACTTGGGTATGCCTCTAAAAATTATAATATTTTTGTGACAAATTAAACGATAACATGGCGCAAAAACCAAGTATTCCAAAAGGTACCAGAGATTTTAATGCAGTAGAGGTTGCAAAACGTTCTTATATAATGAATATTATAAAAGAGCAATTTGAGTTATACGGATTTCAACCGATTGAAACTCCAAGTTTTGAAAACTCAGACACCTTAATGGGAAAATATGGTGATGAAGGTGATCGCTTGATTTTTAAGATTTTGAATAGTGGTGATTATTTGAAAAAAGTTTCTGATGAAGAATATACTTCAAAAACTGAGACAAGAATAACACCTAAAATTTCAGAAAAGGCCCTTCGCTATGATCTTACAGTGCCTTTTGCACGTTATGTGGTGCAGCACCAAAATGAGATTGAGTTTCCGTTTAAACGTTACCAAATACAACCTGTTTGGCGAGCAGACCGTCCGCAAAAAGGACGTTTTAGAGAGTTTTACCAATGCGATGCGGATGTCGTAGGTTCTAAATCGTTATTTCAAGAAGTTGAGTTTGTACAATTGTACGATGCTGTGTTTACGGCTCTTGATTTAAAAGGAGTGACTATAAAAATCAACAACCGTAAAATCTTATCTGGTATTGCAGAAGTTATTGGAGCACAAGATAAATTAATAGATTTTACAGTGGCTTTAGATAAGCTCGATAAAATAGGTGAGGAGAAGGTGAAAGAAGAAATGCGTAGTAAAGGCATTTCAGAAGAAGGCATTTCTAAACTTCAACCTTTATTCTCTTTAGAAGGTGATTTTGGTACTCAGGTAGAAAGCTTGAAATCTATTTTAAATACTTCTGAAGTTGGTTTAAAAGGTATTGAAGAGTTAGAGTTTATAGATGCGGCTATTTCTAGTTTAGGATTAAAAACGGCTATACTTCAATTAGACGTAACCTTAGCTAGAGGACTTAACTACTATACTGGTGCCATTTTTGAGGTTGCCGGACCAGAAGGTGTGAAAATGGGCTCTATTGGTGGAGGTGGACGTTATGATGATTTAACAAGCATCTTTGGTAAACCAGATACCAGTGGAGTAGGTATAAGCTTTGGATTAGATCGTATCTATTTGGTATTAGAAGAGCTTAATCTTTTTCCTGAAACTATTGCAGATGCAACAAAAGTTCTGTTTATTAATTTTGGAGATAAAGAAGCTATGGCATGTTTGCAAGCTGTAACAAAATTAAGACAGTATGGTGTAAAAGCAGAGTTATATCCAGATAGTGCTAAAATGAAAAAACAAATGACTCATGCAGATAGACGAAGTATTCCTTATGTGGTTTTAGTAGGAGAGGAAGAGATAAATTCTGGTATGTACACGCTTAAAAATATGCAAACAGGAGAACAGCAAAAACTAAAGTTTGAAGAGTTGTTGGCAGCATTAAAATAAAGCTTGATATATAAAATTAAAAAAGCCCTGATTTAATCAGGGCTTTTTCGTGGTTAAGATTTAAGATTTGGGGCAAAATTACTTTACTAAAACTTTCTTAGTTGATACTGAACCGCTTACAGTATATAACTTAATTACATAAGTTCC
>JASBSE010000428.1 GCA_030149115.1 Winogradskyella sp.
GATAGAACTAAGAAAAGATGTTTTAGAAACATTAGACGATATTGAAAAAGATTCTGTATTACCTAATGAAAGTCCCTTAACACCACAAAAGCAAAATTATAAACTAGGTAACGCCTATCTACTCAATAATGATTTAGAAAATGCAATTCCATCATTTAAAAAGAGTATTGAAGAAGCCGATGAAAAGGAAGATCTTGTTGTTAAAAAAGATGCTATTAGAAAGTTGTCAGAAGCATTAATAGATGCAGGAAATGCAGAAGAAGGTTTAAAATGGCTTAATGAATATAAGAATACTGTAGATGAGTTGTACATTAAAAAGGAGCAAGAGATATCTCAAGTAGCACGTTTTAGCAGAAACCTAGCAGAGCAGCAAAACAGAATTACAACTTTAGAAAGTGATAGAGCTTTATCCAAAAGCAAATATGATCTTACCCAAGAGCGCAACAAACGACAACAGTTAATTATTTATTCCTTGCTTGGAGGATTGTTACTGCTCTTAATTACAGGTTTTTTAATGTACAAATACATTAAGCAACAGCGTTTGGCTAACAATCTTTTGGCATTAAAGTCGCTGCGTAGTCAAATGAATCCGCACTTTATTTTTAATGCCTTAAACTCTGTGAATAGTTTTATTGCAGCCAACGATGAGCGTACAGCAAATAAATATTTATCAGATTTTTCGCAGTTAATGCGTGCAGTATTAGAGAATAGTGAGGAAGATTTTATTCCACTAAAAAAGGAAATCGAGTTGCTTCAATTGTATACTAAACTCGAACATTTTAGATTTCAGGATAAGTTTGATTATTCTATAGATGTAGACGAAAGAGTAAATATTGAAGAATTTCAAATACCACCAATGCTATTGCAGCCGTATATAGAAAATGCAGTATGGCATGGCTTGCGCTATAAAACCGAAAAAGGACACCTAAACATTACTGTAAAACCAAAGTCCCAAGATGAAATTACCATTACCATTGCAGACGATGGTATTGGTAGAACACGTTCAAAACAGATGAAGACCGAGAATCAGAAAAAGCAGAATTCTAAAGGGATGAACAACATTAAGAAGCGTGTGGCGATTTTAAACGAAATGTATAAAGATAAGGTCGATGTAATGATTAACGACTTTCAAGCCTCGGAAGATACAGGTACCAAAGTCATTGTGACCATAAAAAAAGATTAGTATGAAATTAAATGCTATCATAGTTGAGGACGAAGAAACCAGTAGAGCTATTCTTCGAAATTACCTTACCAAATACTGCCCAAATATTTCAATTGTGGGAGAAGCTTCTAATGTTGAGGAAGCATTGTTACTGATTAGAAATAACGATTTGGATGTGGTCTTTTTGGATGTAGAAATGCCCTACGGTAATGCGTTCGATTTACTAGATAAAGTTGGTCATATAGATTTTGAAACCGTTTTTGTTACAGCTTATAATCATTATGCTATTGAAGCTTTAAATGCGCATGCCTCGTACTATTTAATGAAGCCGATTTCCATAGACGAACTTATAAAAGCGGTTGATTATGTCACTGAAATAAAAGCTAAAGAAGACGCGTTGCAAGACCAAGTTTTGGTGCCTAAAACCAATGCTGTAAATGGAAAAATAACCATTCCGCAACAAGATGGTTTTGAAGTTTTGGAAACTGCGGATATCATGTACTGTAAGGCTGATGATAATTACACAGAAATCTATTTAAACAACAATAAGAAAAAGCTGGTAAGCAAGACTTTAAAATACATTGAAGAAAGTCTTAAGGATGCCAATTTTGCTAGAGTACATAAAAGCTATTTGGTTAATGTAAACGAAGTAATAAAGTACGTTAAGGGTAAAGGAGGCAGTGTTGTTTTAAGCAATGGAAAGGAAATTATGGTCTCAGCATCAAGAAAGGCTGAGTTATTGGCTTATTTTAAGTAATGACTTCTAAAAAGAGCAAAGATCCATGGCCAACAAAAGCAGTTATGGAGCAAATTTATCAGGAACATTTTTGGGGAGGAGAAGATTCTGATTTCTACTCTGGAGAAGGTTCTCACGATACAAAAATTATTCAGCCCTATATTGATGCGGTAATCTTATTTTTAAAATCACATAATAATCAACTTTCAGTTTGTGATTTGGGTTGTGGCGATTTTAATGTAGGAAAAGAATTAGTTCCGTTTGCAAAAGCATATGTTGCCATAGATATCGTAGAAGGTTTAATAGAAAGAAATAGACAATTATTTAATGCTGACCATTTAACTTTCAAATGTCAGGATATAGCTCAAGACGATTTGCCAAAAGCAAATTGCGTTATTATCAGACAAGTCTTTCAGCATTTGTCTAATCAGGAAATACAACAAATCTTAGATAAACTTACAGATTACAAATATCTTATTTTAACAGAGCACATTCCTATTGGTAATTTTACACCAAACGTAGATATTATTGCCAATAGTCAAAACAGATTAAAGCATCACAGCGGAGTAGATGTGTTAGTTGAACCTTTTAATTTTGTTGTGAAAGAGTTTGAGGTTATCAATGAGGTTCTTTTAGATGATAATAGCCGAATTATGACAACCTTATTTACGTTGTAAGATTATAATATCAGATCTTGAAACGAGACTTCGACACTTCGACTGCGCTCAGTTCAGGCAAGCTCAGTCAGACAGTTAAGGATGATAGAAATCAAGTATTTATTTCATTTAATAACCACAAATAATCTTCACGGTTTTTTACAAAATCCTTTTCGGAAATATCAATAATTTTTACATTCAATTCGGTTTGGTTTCTTAAGAAATTTAGGTAGCCGGAGTTGATTTTTTCAAGATAGTCGTCTTGTATGTCGCTTTCGTATTTGCGACCACGCTTTTTTATGTTGGCTTGTAAACGTTCCGTATTTTGGTAGAGATAAACATACAAATCAGGTCTGGCAATATCTTTATAGACTTGGTAAAACAATTTTCGGTATAATCTAAATTCATCGTCAGCTAAGGTCACTTTAGAAAATATAAGCGATTTATGTACATCGTAATCGCTGACCATAAAATCTTTAAATAAATCTAACTGCGATAAATCATCACTAATTTGTTGGTAACGGTCTGCCAAAAAAGACATTTCTAAAGTAAAAGCGTAGCGCTCTGGTTCTTTATAAAATTTTGGTAAAAACGGATTATCAGCAAAGCGTTCTAAAATAAGCTTGGCATTAAAATCTTGTGCTATTTTATTAGCTAAACTTGTTTTGCCTGCACCAATATTCCCTTCAATGGCTATGAAGTTATAGTTGCCAAAATCAAAATTCTTCTTAGGGTTTTTAAGCCAAATTTTAATGGCTTCAATTTCAGACCCGTCCTCGCAATGTTCCAAAAGCTCCTTAATGCTTTGATTAAGAATAGGGTGTGTTATGTCTTTGGCAATGTCAAAAAGGGGTTGCAATACAAACTTGCGCTTGTGTAAGTTGGGATGCGGAATAACTAAAGCCGAGTCCTCTAAGATTTCATCTCCATAAAATAAAATATCCAAATCAATCTCACGAGATTCGTAAGTGTCAGACTTTTTGGTATTTCTGCCCAATTCAGATTCAATTTGTTTAAGCGTTTTTAGAAGTTTCTTAGGTTTTAATTCGGTTTCAACCCTAATACAAGCGTTGTAAAAATTATCACCTTCAAAGCCTAAAGCAGGTGTTTCGTAAACTTTAGAAATTTTATCAACTGTTCCAATTTTTTCGAAAATAGCATCAATGGCATCTTGCAAATACTGCAATTTATTGCCTTTGTTGCTACCTAATGCTATGTAAACAGTATTGGTTGGTGTCATAGAGAGTTCAAAATAACTAAAACAATTTTTAATAGATTATCTTTACAGCAACAATTTATTAACCATTTTAAATGTCATTAAAAGACAAGCTTTTAGCCCAACGCATCTATCTCTTATTAGGAAGTCTTTTTATAACCTCATTAGTGGTGTCTAACCTTATTTTTCAGAAGTTTTTCTATTGGTATCCAGTGGATGTTGAAGTTTTTGGCAATAAGTTGTTTCAAATTTCAGTAGGCATTTTGCCCTATCCAATAACCTTTTTAATTACGGATTTAATCAGTGAAATTTATGGTAAAAAGCGCGCTAATGATGTAGTTGTTGCGGGTATTTTTGCATCATTGTTTTCGGTAGGAATTATTTTGGTGGCTGATAGTGTGCCAGCATTAGATAACTCACCATTAAATGATGAAACCTTCAAGTTTGTGTTCAGCAAAACCATAATTGCCGTTGGTTCTAGCATGTTTGCTTATCTGTTTGCTCAGTTTATTGATATTAGAATTTATCATTTCTGGAAGAATTTGACCAAAGGAAAACACCTATGGTTACGTAATAATTTTTCTACTTGGATTTCGCAGTTTGTAGATACCTTGTCTATCATAAGTTTGCTTTGCTATTTTGAAGTTTTGCCATGGTCTAGCTTCAAAGGTTTATTAATTAGTGGGTTTTTATTTAAAGTTTTGGTAGCGTTTTTTGATACACCGTTTTTGTATTTGGGTGTATATCTGTTTAGAAGACGATTTAAGCTTAAGGTAAACGAAGAGATTGATTTAACCTAATCTGTTACCAAATCATTAAAATCTTACTAAAGTTTCTTAAAAGCACAACTATTCTCCGCAACTTTGCGTATAATAAGTAAAAGCTACGCACCATAACCATGAAGAAATTTTTAAAGATTGTTGGAATTATTTTGCTCATTTGTATTGCTATTCTTGTCGCAATACCTTTTGTTTTAGAGTCTAAAATAGATGCTATTGTTCAAAATTATGCCAAAGAGAATTTAGATGCAGATCTGAGTTTTGATGATGTTAGTTTAAGCCTTATCTCTAGTTTTCCTAGTGCAGAAGTTAGTGTAGAGAATCTTAAAATTACCAATAGAGCTCCGTTTAAAGATGAAGTTTTAGCCACCGCAAAGGTCTTGTCTTTTGAAATGCCAATAGGTGAATTATTTAAAGGAACGGATGAACCTTTAGTTATTAATGAAATCATTGCTGATGAACTATTGTTGACCCTAAAAACCAATAAAAACGGAACTACAAATTACGATATCGTAAAACAAGATGAAGCCTCTTCGACTTCAAAAACTGACGAACAATCTTCAGGATTTAGTTTCGATATTCAGAATTACGAACTAAATAACAGTGCCTTTACCTACATAGACGAAGGGTCTAATACAAGTTTTTATGCTACTGAGGTAAATCATAATGGTAAGGGGATTTTTTCAGGTGAAAAATCTGAATTAGATACTAAAACCAAAGCTATAATTAGCATGTCTATTGATAGTACCAAGTATTTGAACAATAACAGTATAAAGTTAGATGCGTTAATCGGCTTAGATTTAGAACAAAACAAATATACCTTCAAGGACAACAAAGGTTACATCAATGCATTGCCTTTAGAATTTGAAGGTTTTGTGCAACTGGTAGAAGAAGGACAGCAAATAGATATTGCCTTTAAAAATCCTGAATCTTCATTTAAAGATTTTTTAGCTGTAATACCAGAAGCCTATGCTAAGAATATTGAAAACGTAAATACCACAGGAAACTTTACAGTTAATGGTGTTATAAAAGGGTTAGTGTCTGAAGAAACTATACCAACATTAGACATTAATATGAAGTCTGATAACGCATCATTTAAGTATCCAGATTTACCAAAAAGCGTTACAAATATTATGATAAATGCATCGGTAAAAAATACAACCGGAAATGTTGATGATACTTATGTAGACTTAAATCAGTTAGATTTTAAAATAGATGAAGATGTATTTAAGTCCGAAGCTCACATAAAAAACTTAACAGGTAATATGTTGGTGAACGCTAATTTAGATGGGGTTTTAAATTTAGCTAATATTACCAAAGCATATCCTGTAGAATTAGAAAATCAGTTAAGCGGAATACTTAAAGGAAAACTCAATACGTCTTTTGATATGGATGCTATCGAAACTAATGCATACCAACGTATAAAAAACAATGGAAGCGTATCTGTTACTGACTTTGTTTTTTCGTCTGAAGATATTGTAAATCCAATTCAAATAAATAAAGCTAACCTTACTTTTAAACCTGGAACGGTAAGCCTTAACAGTTTTGATGCACAGACAGGTAAAAGTGATTTTTCGGCAACAGGTACTATTAATAATCTTTTAGGGTTTTTATTGAGCGATAAAAAGCTTCAAGGAAGTTTTAATGTAAATTCTAATACGTTTGCAATTTCAGATTTTATGGTTGAAGATGAGTCTGCCACAGAAACATCTAACAAGACTACATCAGACTCAGAGTCTCTCAAGATTCCGGACTTTTTAGATTGTACGATTACGGCAAATGCTAAAACTGTTATTTACGATAACCTGAATTTAAAAAACGTAAAAGGGCAGTTATCTATTAAAGACCAAAATGCTAATTTAAGCAATATGACTACAGATTTATTCAATGGTCAGTTGGGTATTTCAGGTAATGTAAATACAAAAGAAGCTAAGCCAAAATTTGATATGAAATTAGCGATGCAGCAATTTGATATTTCTCAATCCTTTAAAGATCTAGAAATGCTTCAGGCTTTGGCTCCAATAGCAAAAGTTGTACAAGGAAAATTAAATTCCACTATTGATGTAAGCGGTCTTTTAGATGAAAATTTCTCTCCAGATTTAGCCACGATTTCAGGTAATGCATTGGCTGAAATACTAACATCTAATTTAGATGTTAGTAAAAGTCCTTTACTGTCTGGTTTAGATAGTAAATTAGATTTTATAGACTTTAATCAGCTTCAAAAGGATATTAAAACTAAACTTAGTTTTGAGAATGGACAGGTCAGTGTAAAACCTTTCACATTAAAATATAAAGATATCCCAATAGAGGTTTCGGGTTCGCATAGTTTTTCAAACACAATGAATTATAGTGCGGTATTGCAAGTTCCTGCTAAATATTTGGGTAGCGATGTTAACCGATTAATAGGGCAGATAAATGATTCAGAAGTGAATAAGGTTTCAATTCCTGTTACGGCAAATATTGGAGGTACATTTTCTAGTCCAGCAATTACAACAGATTTAACAAGTGGTGTATCTAGTTTAACCAAGCAGTTAGTAGAAATTCAAAAACAGAAACTAGTAGGTAAGGGTAAAGATAAAATCAACGATCTTTTGGGTAATGTTTTAGGTGGAAATAATAGTACAAATACCGATTCAACCACTGTTAATACAGATAGTACAAAGAAAGATCCTAAAGATGCTATAAAAGAGGAAGTTGGAAATGTCTTAGGTGGAATTCTAAATGGAAAAAAGAAGAAAAGCGATAAAAAGGCACAAGATTCTACAAAAAAGGACTGATTCTGATTAAAACGATTCGTTTTCAGTGTTTGGTGTGTTAATAATTCCACAAAATTTTGGTTATCTGAAATATTTGATTATAATATAGGTTCACAAAATTTCAGAAAACTACATGAGGCAACTTAAGATTACCAAGCAGGTAACTAACAGAGAAGACAAATCACTAGACAAATACCTACAAGATATAAGTAAAATTCCTTTAATTACGGCAGATGAAGAGGTGGAGTTGGCACAGCGCATAAAAAAAGGAGATCAGGAAGCTTTAGATAAGTTAACTACGGCTAATCTAAGATTTGTGGTTTCGGTAGCAAAGCAATATCAAAATCAAGGATTAAAACTTCCAGATTTAATAAATGAAGGTAACGCAGGATTGGTAAAAGCCGCAAAACGTTTTGATGAAACTAGAGGTTTTAAATTTATTTCTTATGCGGTCTGGTGGATTAGACAAGCTATTTTACAAGCTTTAGCAGAGCAATCTCGTATTGTACGTTTACCGTTAAACAAGATTGGTACAATCAACAAAATCAACAAAACATTTTCTCATTTAGAACAAATTCATCAACGCCCACCTAATGCTGAAGAAATTGCTAGAGAGCTAGACATTAGTACAAGAGAGGTGAAGCAATCTATGAAAAATTCTGGTCGTCATCTATCTATGGATGCGCCACTTAAAGATGGTGAAACCTTTAGTCTTTATGATGTCGTAAGTGAGAGTGAATCTCCAAGACCAGATAAAGATTTAATGCAAGCATCTTTAAATACTGAAATAGAGCGTGCTTTAGATACATTAACTCAAAAGGAAAGTGATGTTATTCGTCTTAACTTTGGTATAGGTAATCAGCCACCAATGACTTTAGAGGAAATAGGAAGTATTTATGACCTTACTAGAGAGCGTGTAAGACAAATTAGAGAAAAAGGAATTAGGAGATTACGACATGCAAGTAAGAGTAAAATCTTAAAGACATATTTAGGATAACATAGTATCTTATTTTTGTGTGATACTGGCAAAAAAAAACAGATTTATAAAAATCTTAATTATTGAGGAAAATAATTTTTTATTTTCAAATAGTTAGCCTATATTTGCCGACCATTTGCAAGATATAGATAATAAAAAACTAGCGATAGATGATTAAAATCGAAATTAAAGAAGGAGAGAATATAGAAAGAGCTCTTAAACGTTACAAGCGTAAGCACAGAAATGTACAGATTATGCAAAACTTAAGAGAGTCTCGTTATTTCACTAAACCATCTGTTAAGAGAAGAAGAGAGATTCAAAAAGCAGAATACATTCAGGGTTTAAGAGACGCAGAAAATATCTAGGTCTCTAGCTTTTTTATTTTAAAATATATAAGAGCAGCAAATTATTGT